>JAEXTU010000344.1 GCA_023453335.1 Pseudomonadota bacterium
GACCCGCTCGCCAAGCCACGGGGGCCGCGCGCGGGGCCCTCTTTTCTCCGGGGATTCGTTAAAAAAATCACATTGCACGCAGCCAAGGCGGGCCCGTGAAGAGCGAACACATCCCCCGCGCCACCATCCAGCGGATGGCCGTGTACATCCAGGTGCTCGAAGGCCTGGCGCGCGATGGGGCCACGGTGGTTTCCTCCGAGGCCCTGGCCCGGACCTGCTCGGTCAATCCTTCCCAGATCCGCAAGGACCTCGCCTACTTCGGCGAATTCGGCGTGCGCGGCGTGGGCTACTACGTCCAGGACCTCATCACCTCCATCAAGCAGTCCCTGGGCGTGGACCGGATCTGGAAGACCGCCCTGGTCGGGGTGGGCAACCTGGGCCGGGCCCTGCTCAACCACCGGGAGTTCCGCCTGCGCGGCTTCCACATCGTGGGCGCCTTCGACTGCGACCCCTTCAAGATCGGCGAGGTGGTTTCCGGCCTGGAGGTCATCTGCTCCCGCCGCCTGGGCGAGAAGGTGGGCGAGCTGGGCATCGAGATCGGCATCATCACCACCCCGCCCGAGCGCGCCCAGCGCGCCACCAACTACCTGGTGCAGGCCGGCATCAAAGGCATCCTGAACTTCGCGCCCGCCCGCATCACCGTGCCCGAGGACGTGTCCGTGGAGTACGTGGACTTCTTCCACCACCTCTACAACCTGGCCTTCAAGATCACCCTGGGCGCGCAGATCACCGAGGACGAGGCCTAGCAGGCCGCACGAATTTTCCTGTCGGGGCGCGGCCGGAACCCAGGGGTGGTTCCGGCCGCCTTTTATTCAGCGGATGGCGAGAGGGATGGCGCCGGAGGTGAGGACCAGGGCCAGGAGCACCGAGAGCTCGCCCCAGACCACGGCGCAGCCCAGGAAGTCGCCGTTGAGGCCGCCCTGGCGGCGGGCCAGGGCGGTGAGCTCGGACAGGCCGAGGATGGCCAGGAGCAGGGCCGCGGCCAGGGTGGGCAGGGGCAGGGCTCCCAGGCCCGCGCCCAGGGTCAGGGTCGCGGCCATGCCCACCCTGCCCGGGGTGGCCCCGGGCAAAAAGGCCGCGCCCAGGCCGGGCCGGGCCAGGCCCCGGTTCAGGGCCATGAGGCCCACGGCCAGGCCCCGGCCGAACACGAAGGCATAGCCCACCCCCAGGTACAGGCCCCAGCCCAGACAGTACTGCAGCAGGATGAGCTGGCCGGCCAGACCCCCGATCAGGCCCATGGCCCCGAAGGCCCCGGTGCGGCTGTCCTTGAGTATCTGCCAGAAGCGTTCACCCTGCGCCTGGCTGCCCCAGGCGTCGCACAGGTCGGCCCAGCCGTCCCAGTGCAGGCCGCGGGTGAGCCACAGCGAGAGGAGCAGGGACAGCCAGGCCGCCAGCCAGGGCGAGCGGGGCAGGAAGCCCAGATGGAAGGGCCCGGCCACCAGCGCGCCCACCGCCGCCCCGGCCACCGGGAACCAGGGCAGGGTGGCGGCGAAGTCCTCGCTGCGCGCCATGCGGCCCGGCACCAGCCGGGTGAGGAAGGACAGGGCCAGGAGGAGGCCGGAGAGGGGGTTCACCGCCGCTCCCGTTGCTCGCAGGACAGGCTCAGGGAATGCCCGCTGCGCAGGCCCAGTTCGCGGGCGGCCGAGGCCTGGCGCAGGGCCACCTCCAAATAGCCCTGGGACCCGGCCAGCAGCCCGAACTCGTCCCGTTCCAGGTCGGCGTAGCTGGACACCAGGCGCAGGGACACCGCGCCGGGCATGAACAGGGTGATGCGTGGCCACTGGGCCAGGATTTCCCGCCAGGGTTCGATGCGCAGGTTGAGCAGGCAGTTGCCGAAGCGGTCCACGTGCAGCACGTGGGCGGTGAGGCTGGTGCGGCAGTCTCGGTACTCGGGCTCGGACCAGGGCAGGCGCACCAGGCTGTCCGGGGCGATCTCCGGGAGCAGGGCCGCCGGGTCCTCTCCCCTGGCCAGCCGAGCGGCCAGGGGCGCGAACACGTCGCGGCCGTGGAAGGTGTTGCTGCGCTCGGCGGCGGCGTAGTCCGAGAAGTCGAAGCAGCGCGCCTCGCCCGGGGCCTGCAACAGGAGGGACAACAGCCCGTTGTCCGGGGCCAGGAAGAACTGGCCGAACTTGTCGAGCGCCACCAGGCGGCGGGCGCCGCCCACCCCGGGGTCCACCACCGCCACGAACACCGTGCCCGCCGGGAAGGTGGAGCGGCTGGCGTCCAGGAAGAACCCGGCCTGGGCCAGGTTGAAGGGCTCCACGCTGTGGGTCAGGTCCACCACCTTGGCCTCGGGGCAGTCGCGCAGCACCGCGCCCTTCATCTGCGCGGCGTAGGGCTCGGTGAGGCCGAAGTCGGTGAGCAGGGCCACCAGCCGGGGCAGGGGGCGGGCCATCAGTAGACCTTGCGCCGGGAGAACCGTCGGCCCAGCACGTTGAAGGTGTTGCCCACGATGGTGAAGGCCTGCGGGTCGATGGTGAAGATGATTTCCTCCAGCCGCTTGAGTTGGATGTTGTTGACCACGGTGAGGATGATCTTCTTGGGATTGCCGGTGTAGGCGCCCTGGCCGCTCAGGTAGGTCACCCCGCGGTGGATGCGGTGCAGCACGGCCTCGGCGATCTCCTCCGGGAAGTCGGTGATGACCAGGACCATCTTGCGCTGGTTGAACAGGGACAGGAAGTAGTCGGTGACGCTGGCCGACACGAAGAGCATGGCCAGGGAGTACAGGGCGCGCTCCACGTCCAGGAAGAACATGCTGGAAAGGAGCAGGAGCAGGTTGAAGATGAAGCTCACCTGCCCCACCCGGATGTTGAAGCGGTTGTTCAGGAACACCGCCACGATGTCCACCCCGCCGGTGGAGCCCAGGGAGCGCAGGGCCGTGCCCGAGCCCGCGCCGAACAGGGTGCCGCCGGCCAGCACCGCCAGGAACTTGTCGTGGATGGGCGCGGTCCAGGGGATGAGCTCGATGGCCAGGGACAGGGTGGCGATGCCGAAGACCGTGTAGAAGAAGAACCGCCGGCTCACCGAGAACCAGCCCAGGAGCAGGATGGGGATGTTGAGCAAGAGGTACCACCAGCCCGGGGTGAGCCCGCCCAGCACGTAGTGCAGGAGCACGCCCAGGCCGGAAACCCCGCCGGACACGAAGCCCTGCGGCACCAGGATGGACTTGATGGAGAAGGCCACCAGAACCGCACCCACGGTGATGAGCATGAGGTTCCAGGGCACGGAATAGGTGAAGTCCCGTTTCACGCTGCCTCCCGCCCCCTGTGTACGGCGCGGTCGCGGGACTGTCCAGACGGGCGAACCGCTATCGCTTGACCTCCGCCTCGCGGTGCTGGGCGTAGGCGTCGCGCACCGCGATGTAGGGGTCGATGGCCGCCTCCTTGAGCGCCTCGTAGTCGCCCAAGGAAAGGGCCGTCGTGTTGAACTTGTCGTAGCCCTTCACCGCGATGGAGTGCTCCCAGGGATTCAGGTAGGACACCGGGTCCAGGAAGGAGTCGCCCACGGTGCCCACCCCGTCGCGCAGGGAGGAGGGGCCGAGCACCGGCAGCACGATGTAGAAGCCGTGCCCCGCGCCCCAGGCCCCGAAGACCTGGCCCAGGTCCTCGTCGCTGGTCCTCAGGGACTCGTGGTTCTTGGCCAGGTCGAAGAGGCCGAGCATGCCCAGGGTGGAGTTGAGCAGGAAGGCCCCGGTCTCGCGCAGGGCGTCGCCGCCCTTGCCCTGGAGCAGGCAGCCCACCAGGCGGATGGGGTAGCGCAGGTTGGAGAAGGCGTTTCTCACCCCGATGCGCACCAGTTCCGGGGTCACGAAGTTGTAGACCTGGGCCGTGGGCTTGAGGATGTAGAAGTAGAGCTTGTCGTTGACCTGGAAGAACACCCGGTTCACCGGCTCCAGGGGGTCGGCGATGCGGGTGGCGTTGGCCTGGGCCTGCACGTCCTCCTCGCCGAGCATGGCGTCGAGCTTGGCCGTGGACTCGTCGGAGAAGGGATCGGCCGCTCCGCCCGCATCGGTGGCGGTGGCCGGGGCGTTGGCCGAGGCCAGCAGCCGGGGCGCAACGGGCCGGGGCGGGGTGGCCGCGGAGCAGGCCGCGAGCAGCAGGCAGCAGAGGGCGAGGGCGGTCAGGCGCACGGCAAGCCCCCTACTCGGCCACTTTCTTGCGCATCTGGTCCAAGAGTTCCTCCACGGAGTTCTTGGCCAGGATGTCCTTGAACTGGGTGCGGTAGTTCTTGACCAGGGAGACCCCCTCCACGAACACGTCATAGACCCGCCAGACCCCGCCGCCGGTGTCGTAGAGCCGGTAGTCGATGGGTATCTCCTTGCTGGCGGTGACCACCATGGTGCCCACGTCGGCCTTGTCCTTGTCCAGGGAGGTTTCCTTGTCGTAGCGCACGTTCTCGTTGGTGTAGCTCTGGATCTTGTCCATGTAGGACTTCTCCAGGATGCGCGAGAACAGGTCGGTGAACTCCTGGCGCTGGGCCGGGTTCATGCCCTTCCATTCCAGGGCCGCGGCGCGGCGGGCCAGGGCCGGCCAGTCGAAGAACTCGTCGGCCGCCTTGCGCAGCTTTTCGCGCTGGGCGGTTTTGGTCCCGGGGTCCTTGTAGGCGGGGTCGCGCAGGATGGAGAGCACCTTCTCCACCGCGGCCTTGGTCTGGTCCATGGCCGGCCCGGCCAGGGCCGGGGCGGCCAGGAGCAGCACCAGGAGCAGGGCTGCGCCTAGCGTGGCGGTATGTTTCATGGTTTGGCCTCTTCGCTGTCGTTCTTCTTCTTGTCGATGCCGCCGAACACGTACTTGCTGATGAGCGCCTCCAGGTCCACCGCGGGTTCGGTTTCCACGATGGTGTCGCCCTCCTTGAGCATGTGGTCCGAGCCGCCGGGCGAGATGGCGATGTAGCGGTCGCCGATGAGCCCGCTGGTCTTGATGGTGGCGATGGCGTCTTCATCAATCGGCACGTTCCTGTGAATCTTCAGGGTGACCATGGCCACGTAGGAGGCGGTGTCCAGGTTGATGGACTCCACCTGGCCCACCTGCACCCCGGCCATGTCCACGAAGCTGCCCGGCTTGAGCCCGGTCACCGAGGTGAAGCGGGCCTTGATGCGGTAGGTGTCACTGCCCAGGATGTCCATCTTGCCGAGCTTCACCGTGAGGTAGGCCACGCAGAGCAGGCCCAGCAGGCAGAACAGGCCCACGGTGGTTTCCAGGGTGTATTTCTTCATGGCGACTCCGGGGAGTGCTTGGGGTGGCAGTCGAAATGGGCGATGGGCTTTTGGTTGTGGTCGGCCTCGGCCACCAGGTCGGCCAGGCTGGCCCCGGCCCGGCACTGGGCCAGGCCGGCGCGCAGGGAGAAGGAGAAGCAGGCCGCGCGGGAATTGATACGCAGCGCGTCCTCCCCGCCCAGGGCCCGGGCCAGTTTCTCGCGCACCCGCTCGGCCTGGTCCAGGGAGGTGCGGGGCAAGAGCGTCAGGATGCGGTATTCCGAGAACCGGGCCGAGGTGTCGGTGGGGTGCAGGGTGCGGGACAAAAACTCGGACAGGCGCTGCACCAGGCGCTGGGTGGCCAGGTGGCCCAGGCCCTCGCGGATGCTCTCCGGGTTCTCCACCGAGAAGACCATGACCGTAAAGGGATGGTCCGCGGCCGTAAAGCGCTCCAGCTCGCGGGCGTAGCGGCGCTCGATGTTCTGGCGGGTCTCCAGGCCGGTGAGCTCGTCCTTGAGCGCCTCCAGGCTGCCCACGAACTGGCGCACCACCTCGTTCTCCACCATCTCCAGCTCCACGGGCTCGCCCTGGAACAGCACCTTCTGCTCCTCCAGGATGGCCACCCGCTGCG
>JAEXTU010000389.1 GCA_023453335.1 Pseudomonadota bacterium
CATCAAGAGCGACCGCCGCACCAACTCGGTGTGGAAGGTGGCCACCGCCGGCAGGGGCACCCTGGGCATGGACGGCGAGGCCTGGAACAGTCGGCCCACCCTGCTGCCCTGCAAGAATTGCGTGGTGGACCTGGAGACTGGCAAGGCCTACGAGCACGAGCCCGCCCACCGCCTGCTGTTCAACCTGGCCAGCCCCATCGAGTACCACGACCTCAAGGCCGAGGCCCCCTTCTGGCTGGAGAACCTCGGCAAGATCTTCTGCCGGAACCAGGACCTCAAGGACTACTTCGAGCTGGCCGCCGGGTTCGCGACCACCGGGTTCCAGACCAAGGATTGCTTTGTCCTCTTCGGGCCGACCGGAAACAACGGCAAGTGCCTCGCCACCGACTGGATATGCAATGTCCTGGGGAGCTTCGCCGGAACCATCCCCGTGGAGCTGCTCCTGGAGGAGCGCTTCCTCAAGGCCACGGGCGGGCCCAATGCCGACCTGGTCAAGCTGCGCGGCCTGCGCCTGGCCGTGTTCGCCGAGGCCCAGGGCACGCACCGGTTCAGCATGGCCGCGGTCAAGCGGTACACCGCGGGCGGCGACGTGATCTCGGCCAGGTCGCCCTACGCGGTCAAGGACATCGAATTCGCCCAGTCCCATACGCTCCTGGGGCACACCAACGCCATTCCCCAGGCCATCGGCAACGACCCGGCCTTCTACGACCGGCTGCGCCCGCTCCCGTGCAACGCCCGTTTCATCTCGCCGGACCAGGGTCCCGAGGACCCGGCCCGGCACATCTATCACCGCGCCCCGCGCTGGAAGCTGGACGAGGCCCTGGGCAAGGAGGCCCCGGGCATCCTGGCCTACCTGGTGCGCGCGGCCGGCAAGGCGCTCCGGCTGGGGGACATGCCCTTGCCGCCCGGCGTGGTCCTGGCCCAGCTCAAGGACTACCGCCAGGAGCAGGATCTCGCCGGCGCGTTCCTGCGGCAGTGTTGCATCCTCTCGCCCGAGACCAAGGTGCAGATGAAGCACCTCTACGCGGCCTTCCGGGACTGGTGCATCAAGGAGCAGGGCTTCACCGAGAAGAACGTCCCGTCCCTTCGCACCCTGGCCCGGGACCTCAAGACCCGGCCGGAGATCACCAAGATCGAGAGCAACAAGGTCTTCTACCAGGGCTTTGCCCTGCGGGCCGACTGGCAGCCCGAGGGCTACGAGGAGAACAAGCTGCCCCTGGGGCCTGACCAGGCCGGGCAGGAGGGGACCGGCGATGACGTGCCCTTCTAGCCCCTGGTCCAGGGGAAGCGTGGCGATGGTCGAAGCTGCGCAAGCCGCACTGCTACTGGCCCCTTTGTCACTCTTTAGCCCTCTTCGACCTTTTTTCAGGAGAAGTTGAAGTGAAAATGTGAGGGAGGAAAAAGGGCCAACCGGAGGCCCTTGGAAAAACATGAGGCGGACTTTTCCCGGGCAAAGGTCGAAAGGTCTGCCGCAGGTTGCTAACTGCTTAAAATTTCTATGAAAAAGATAGAAAAAACCTATCAATCCATGGTCTGTGAAGGGCTGCCCCGAGTGGGGTGCGCCAAAAGTTCGCCCATCCGACCTTCTCGCCAGTTTTGCCCCTATGGGTGCGGGGGGTCTCATGGGTAAGGCCCTGGAGCTGCTCGGCGCGGCCGGGTGCCTGGAGGCGGCCCGGGAGCTGGTCCCGGACTACGACCAGCAGAAAACCCGGGACCTGGTCCTGTGGGCGCGCTGCCCCATGCACGCGGACACCAACCCGAGCTGGCGCTACCAGGCCCTGGAGGACCTGTGGACGTGCTACGCGGGCTGCGCGGGCGGCCCGTCGGGGGCGAGCAGCGGCGACCTCATTGACCTGTTCTGCGCCCTGCGCGGCCTGGACCGCTCCGACGGCTTCGCCGCGTTCCTGGAGCGCTTCGCGCCCGGGACCCGGCTGGAGCCGCGCGAGCGCGCCAAACGCCAGGCCGCCGCGCCGGCCCCGGCCCCGGAGTTCGCGCCCCGCGCCAAGATCGAGCCCCCTGCCTACTGGCAGAAGCAGTGCGGGGCCTGGGTGCGGCGCTGCTCACTCAAGCTCGCCTCCAGCCCCACGCTCATGCGGCGCGTGGCCGAATGGGGCCTGACCCGGGAGACCGTGCAGCGCCTCCAGATCGGCTGGAACCTCGCGGACGACTACCACAAGGTCACGGCCTGGGGCTTGCCGTTCGCCACGGGCCAGTCCGGCAGGGAAAAGCGGATCTGGCTGCCCGAGGGCCTGGTGGTCCCTTTCTTCCGCCTGGGCCGGCTCCAGTCGGTCAAGGTGCGACTGGAGCACCCCGAGAAGCTGCCCGAGTCCATGCGGGACCTCCGCTACTTCGAGATCCTCGGCAGCTCCACCCGCTTTTTCGTGTTCGGGCCGGAGGGCGAGGACCGGGTGGCCGCGGCCGTGGTGGTGGAGACCGAACGCGACGCGGCCCTGGTCCGGCAGGAGGTGCAGCGTCTGCCCCTGCCCGTCTGGACCATGGCCACGGGTGGCGCGGGCAAGCGGCCCGACGCCTACGCGCACTACATCCTGAGCCGGGCCGAGGTCATCCTGAACGGCCAGGACACCGACCGGGCCGGGGCGCAGAGCCACCTTGGCTGGTGGGAGGAGACCTACGCGCACAACCTGCGCCTGCCCGTGCCCCGCGGCATCCTGCTCCCCAGCGGCAAGCCGGCCAAGGACGCCGGCGACCTGGTGGGCCGGGTGGACATCGCCGCCTGGATTCTGGCTCGCCTGCCCGGCTACGTGCGGGATCGCTGGGGCCTGTACGCCCCGGCCCCGGCCGCCGCTATCCAGGCCGCGCCCGAGCCGGCCCCGGCCGAGGCCTCCGCTCCCGCCGGCCTGGCCGAGCTGGGCCGGCTGCTCGCCGGCTGTTCCCGGGCCTGGGCCGCGGCCAACGACAGCGAAGGCCTGGGCATCCGCGGCTGCGACGGCTGCGCCCGCAACCCCCTGGCCTGCGCGGTGGCGTTGGAGGGCGGGGCGCTGCTGTTCGAGGATGCGGAGCTGTACCGGTTCGTGTCTGAACAGCCGGGCGGGAAATGGAGGCAGGGGGAATG
>JAEXTU010000401.1 GCA_023453335.1 Pseudomonadota bacterium
GGCGGCGGATGAGGAGCAGGCCCGGGCCGGTGCCCGGTAGGTCCTCCAGCCAACGCCGGCCGATGGCCTCGGCGCTGCCCGAGCCGGCGGCGGCCAGGGTGGCGGTCACGGTGGCTGCGTTCTGCACCGCGTGCGAGGCGTGGAGCAGGGGCGCGATCTCCAGGGACCAGATGGCCAGCAGGCCCAGGACCAGGACCGAGAGGAGGAATTCCCGGGGGGTGAGGAAGGGTTCGTGGCGGTGCAGGGAGATGCGGGGACCGGTGCCGGGGACAGCGGGACTGCGGGGCAGGGAACTGGCGAGGCGGGAGAACAGGGTTGCCGGGGAGAGCCCGCGGGGGGTGCCCCGGGCCGTGGGCCGGGGCAGATCGATGACGTTGCGGCTGACTGGACGTTCCATGGCGGTTTCTCCGTATTACGGCCCTGACTCGCAGGGCTTCCAGGGTTCGTTCACCTTGCGGTCCGCCCCGGACAGGGGCAGGTCCGCGGGGAGCAGGGCGGCCATGAGCGGGGTGGCCGGGGTCCAGGTCTTGGTCACCTCCACCTCCACCATCTGGCAGGGCTCGCCGGCGTCGCCCTCGCGCGCCGCGCCCGAGGCAGCGGTGTTGGGCCAGGAGCGCACGTCGATCTGGGCCGCGCCGCCGGGCAGGTCGGCCAGGTAGTGCTTGGCCGCGTTCTCTATCCGGGTGATGCGGTCGCCGGTCTCCTCGCCCTGGCCGGTGGCCGCGGTGCGCGCCCCGGCCTGGGAGGCCTTCTGCACCGCCAGCCAGACCCGCAGGAGCGAGGCGGTCTCCATGGTGCCCACCACCAGCATGAGCAGCACGGGCAGCACCAGGGCGGCCTCCAGGGCCGCGGCCCCGCGGGTGCGGCGGGAGTCGTGCGAGCGGGCCATGTCTCCTCCTACCCCAGCAGGCGCCAGCCCAGCTGCCGGCCGATGAGCCGGAAGATGTTGTCCAGGTCGTAGGGCGAGGGCGCGTTGAAATAGTGGTCGGTGGTTCCGGACTTGGACGAGGCCGCGGCCTTCATGAGCGCGATGTCCGTGCTGTCCGAGTCGCCGTAGCGGATGGTGAAGATCTCGATCCCCTCGGCCTTGGCCGCGGCGGCCTGGTCCAGCATGGCCTGGTTCATCCCCCCGCCGTTGTTGCAGTGGGTGTTCATGTCCAGCATGCCGTAATAGGCGTTGGTCCAGTAGTTGTTGGGCGTGTAGGAGATGGCGAAGGACCCGCCGCAGGTGCCGTCCTCGGTGTCGCCGTCGGTGAGCAGGATGATGATCTTGCGCATGTCCGTGTCCGCCGAGCCCTGGGTGAAGGGGGCGGCCGGGGAGAGCACCTCGCGCGCCCACTTCAGCCCCTCGCCGATGGCCGTGCCCGAGCCCGAGCCCAGGCCGTTCTGCTTGGCGATGGCGGACACGATGGAGTCCTTGTTGTCGGACAGGGGGAGGATGGGCGGGATGGTGGGGCAGGTGTCCGAGTCCACCTGGAGCTTGGATCCCACGGGGTAGCGGTACTTGGCGGCCAGGTACTCGGAGCGCAGGCCGCTGTTGATGGACCCGTCGGCGTTGCGGCAGCCCTGGGCCAGGCCGTCGGGGTTGGCCCCGATGCGCACCATGCCCCGGAAGGGCACCAGCCCCACCTTGATGGCGGCCTGGGCCCCGTCCGGGATGAGCAGGTTCACCAGGTTCTCGGCGGCCAGGTTGGCTTGGGAGATGGGCGTGCCCTTCATGCTGCCGGTGTTGTCGATGACCAGGACCACCTCCAGGTTGTTGAACCCGGCCGCGGCCTTGGCCTCCACCCGGCCCGCGGAGATGCCCAGCACCCGCATGAGGGTGAGGGGCACATCGGCGTGGGCGGTCACCACCACGCTGCGCACCTCGGTGCCCGCGCTCACCCCGTCCATGACCGCATCGGCGTAGTTGTCCTGGACCATGGCCGTGGCCGCGGCGGTCACCCGGCCGTTGCTCACCTCGGGGTCGTAGGGCAGCTCCAGGCTGCCGGCCAGGGCCCCGGAATCCACCGCGGTCTGCAAACGGGAGTGGGCCAGGTAGAGGTTGCCCGCATCCACGGCCAGGCCGGCCATGCCCAGGAGCACGGGCAGGAGCACGGCCAGGAGGATGGGCACCGACCCCCGGCTACGGCAGCGGCATGACCGTGCGCGAGCGCAGGGTGAGCTGGCCGTCGGGCAGGGCGGCGATGAGGGGATTGTCCGAGATGACGGGCGCATAGGCGTACTCCACTGACACGGTGACGGTGTGGGCGGCGCTGTCCACGCTCACGCTGGTCTCCGGGGCGGCCCCGGTCAGGCGGTTGGTGAGGGTGGCCACCAGGGAGGAGGCCCCGCTGGCCTCGCCGGTGCGCAGCACCAGGCGGGCGGCCTCACGGCTGGCCTCGGACAGGACCATGGAGGCCTTGAGCGCCCCGGCCCCCTCCACCAGGAAGAAGAGGATGGAGGCCATCAGGGGCAGGACCAGGGCCATCTCCACGGCGGCCATGCCGCGGCGGGAGCGGTCGGGGTCTCTCTGGTCTCTACGGATACGCATGGGTGGTTCCTCGGTTGTCCTGACCCCACAAAAGCAAGGGCCGTGCCCAAGCCGTGCCCGCTGGCCGTTATTTTTTTCTTCAAGCATAATACATTGAAATAAAACAATATATCCTGATACGGGCGAGCGCCCGGGCTCCCGCTTCCCGGTGCGTCCGGCCATGCGATTCACAAAAAATGAATCACCGGGGAGGGCCCGGCGCCGCGACTTCAAAAATTTTGATTTGCAATGGCAGCGGGTTAGCGCGCTGCCCGGGGATTGCGCTTCACAAAAAATGAATTCAGGCCCCGACCCGGGTTCTCCCGCGCCCGGTTCCGGCCTGGCCGGCATCGCTTTATCATGCTTGAATAAATGACTTTTTAAAATAACTGCGCCCCGGAATCCGCGCTTGGCACAGGGGTTGCTCAAGAGGGGCATCGGCTGAGACAGCCACAAGGAACACATCCGTCACCAACCCGAGGAGAGGAGAAAGACCATGAACCGCATCATCAGCTTCCTGCGCAACGAGGAAGGGGCCACGGCCCTGGAG
>JAEXTU010000422.1 GCA_023453335.1 Pseudomonadota bacterium
AGTTCGTCCCCGAACTCGCGGGCCGGCTTTTGGTGAAAGCCTTCGACCCGGCCCCGGACGTGCTGGCCCTGGAACTGGGGCCGGGCGGCCGGGGCCGCCACCTTATCCTGCGCGCGCACGGCCGCGACCCCGCCCTGTACCTGGCCGCGGCCAAGCCCGCGGCCACCGCCGCCCCGGCGGCCCGCACCATGTGGCTGCGCAAGCGCGTCTCCGGCCGCCGCATCCTGGAGGCCCAGGCCCACTGGCCCGGCCGCTGCCTGGCCCTGCGCCTGTTCCCGTCGCCGGAGTTCCCCGGCCTGGACTTCTTGCTTCTGGACCTGCGCGAGGGCGCGGCCCTGGCCGAGGCGCTGCCCGCGGGCTTCGGCGGGGAACCGGCCTGGCCGAGCCTCTCCGAAATCCTTGGCAATTCCGAAATATGGCGGGAGTTCCCCCACGTGGGCCCGGCCCTGCGCCGCACCCTGGCCGCCCTGCCCCCGGAGGAGGCCGCCGGCCTGCTGGCCCGGGTGGCCACGGGCAAGGCCGCCTGCTTCTACGTCTACGGGGCCGAGGCCCTGGCCTGGCCCCTGCCCGAATCCTTGGCCGGGGAGCGGCCGGTGCAGCGCTTTGCTTCCGCCCTGGATGCGGCCGAGGCCGCGGGCCAGGCCATGCTTTTCCCCTACCTGGAGGCCGCGGCCCGCTCCACGGCTGACCAGGCGGCCAAGGCCGAGGCCAAGCGCCTGCGCCGCACCCTGGAGGTTCTTTCCCGCGACGCCGAGCGCCTCACCGGCCTGGCCGCCCTGGCCCAGTCCGGGGAGCGGCTCAAGCTGGTGCTGGGGCAGCACGGCGCAGGCGCCCGGCTGGCCCGGGTGGTCGCGCCGCAGTTGGAGGGACCGGAAGGCGGGGCGGGGCTCATCGAGTTGGACGCCCGCCTGAGCCTGGCCGGGAACATGGAGCGCTTCTTCCGCCTGGCGGCCAAGGGCCGGCGCGGCCTGGCCCATCTGGCCGCCCGCCGGGAGGAGCTCACCCGCCGCCTGGAGGAGCTGGCCGCCGGTGCGCCACCCCTGCGGCCCGTGCCGGGGGACAGGCCGCGCGGCCAGGCTGCGCCCAAGGCCAAGGCCGCGGCCAAGGCCGAGCCCTTTGCCCGCTTCACCACCGCGGACGGGTTTGCCGTGCTCCGGGGCAAGAACGCCCGGGCCAACCACGCCCTGCTCTCGCGGGTGGCGGGGCACGACTACTGGTTCCACGCCGGGCACGGCCCCTCGGCCCACGTGGTGCTGCGCCGCGACCACCCCGGGGTGGCGGTGCCGGAGGAGAGCCTCCGGCAGGCCGCGGCCCTGTGCGCCAACAAGAGCGGGGCCGCGTCCGACGCCCGGGTGGAGGTCATGGCCGCCGAGGTGCGCCACGTGCGCAAGGTCAAGGGCCTGGCCCACGGCACGGTCCGGGTGGACAAGATCTGGCGGATGCTTACCGTAGCCCCGGATCCGGCCCTGGAAACTGCCCTTGCCGCTGAATAATCAAGTAATACAGCTATGTTGCGCGAAATTGGACGGAACCGAACAAACGCGCTATAGGGGGGCCGGGTCAGGACTGGGAGTGGGGGATTCCCGCATGGTCAAGACACGCTGCCTGGAGCGGTCCCTGGAGTTCGAGGACGGCCGGCTGGCCAACGAACTCTTCGGCCCCCAGGGGGAAAATCTGGCGCGCATCGGCGAGCGCTGCGGCATCTCGGTGCAGTCCCGGGGGAGCAGGGTCATCCTGGCTGCCGCGAAGGCAGGGGACGAGGCCGGGGTTTCCGTGGCCGAGAGCGCGCTGGTGCAACTCTACGGCCAACTCCGCGCCGGCCGCAAGGTCTATCCCCAGGACGTGGACCGGGCCCTGGCGGTGCTCTCCCGGGAGCCCGCGGCCCGGCTGGAGGAGGTCTTCCGCGAGGAGGTCTTCGCGGTGGCCCCCCGCCGCACCGTGGCCCCCAAGACCCAGAACCAGCGCGCCTACCTGGAGGCCCTGCGGGGCAGCGACCTGACCTTCGGCATCGGCCCCGCCGGCACCGGCAAGACCTACCTCGCGGTGGCCATGGCGGTGCAGGCCCTCAACTCCCGCCAGGTGCAGCGGCTCATCCTCACTCGGCCCGCGGTGGAGGCCGGCGAGAAGCTGGGTTTCCTGCCCGGGGACCTGGCCGAGAAGATCAACCCCTATTTGCGGCCGCTCTACGACGCCCTGCACGATCTGCTGGATTTCCGGAGGGTGCAGGACATGCTGGCCACCGGGGTCATCGAGGTCGCTCCCCTGGCCTTCATGCGCGGCCGCACCCTGAACGAGGCCTTCATCATCCTGGACGAGGCCCAGAACACCACGCAGGAGCAGATGAAGATGTTCCTGACCCGGCTGGGCTTCGGTTCCCGGGCCGTGGTCACCGGCGACGTGACCCAGATCGATCTGCCCGCCCATGCCCGCTCCGGGTTGGTGCAGGCGGCGCAGATACTCTCCGGCGTGGAAGGCGTGTCCTTCATCCACTTCAACGACGCAGACGTGATCCGCCACCCCCTGGTGGGCAGGATCGTGCAAGCTTATGAACGTAGTGAAACGGCTGCTGGGCGGCGCTGAGTCCAAGGCCCCGGCCCCTGCCAAGGGGGCCAAGCCGGCCTCGGCCCAGCCCCGCCCGGCCGGCGCGGGCGCGGTGCTGCGCATCTGGCCCCTGCCCGCCTGGCTGCTCTACGCCGGGGTGTTGGTCTTCCTGGCCCTCTTGGCCGGGCTGGACCTCACCCCCCGGCCCCGGCTGTACCTCAAGGGCGAGGTGGCGGCCCGGGACGTGACCGCGGACGTGGACTTCCTGGTGGAGGATTCCGCGGCCACCCAAGCGCGCCGCCTCCAGGTGGTGGAGGCCCAGCCTCCGGTCTTCGACCTCTCCCCCGAGGCCTATTCCAAGCTGGAGGACGGGGTCTACAAGGTCTTCGCCAAGGCCAACTCCCCGGGAGACCTGGAGAAGATGCGCTGGAGCATCGGCGAGGACCTGAACTCGGAGATCGCCGCCTACACCCTGCAGGACTGGCGGCAGGAGGAGTTCCAGAACCTGGTGCTGGGCCGGGTGCTGCCCTGGCTGCGCGACCACCTGGCCGCGGGCGTGGTGGCCGATGCCGCCACCCTGCGCCCCTTTGCCAACGGGATCATGATCCGCGACCTGGCCTCGGGCCTGGAGACCCTGCGCGTGGACCTGGCCGCGGTCCTGGACATGGAGCGGGTGAAGCACGAGTTGGAGGACTTCCTGCGCAACGACCTCAAGAAACCCCTGCCCGTGCGCCGGCACATCGCCCTGCTGGTGGGACCCCTGCTCACCGCCAGCCTGGCCGCCAACCTCGAGGAGACCAAGGTCCGCAAGGTGCGCGCCGCCCAGACCGTGGAGCCCGCCTACATCCGGGTCAAGCGCGGCGAGATCATCGTGCGCGAGGGCGAGGCGGTGACCCAGGAGCAGCAGCTCAAGCTCCAGGCCCTCATGACCCGCAGCCCGGAACACTTCAAGCCCGGCCGCACCGTGGGGCTCCTGGTGCTCTGCGGCCTGCTCTCCCTGGCCCTGCCTCTGGCGGTCAAGGCCCGGCTGCACCGGCCCCTCACCGCCCGCGATGTGGCCCTGCTCTCCCTGCTCCTGCTCACCTTCGGCCTCCTGTGCAAGTTCCTGGCCCAGGTGGAGGCCCCCCTGTCCCGCGGCCTGGGCCTGCGGGTGGGGGACATGTTTCCCTTCAGCCTGCCCCTGGCCGGCTTCGCCGGGGTGCTTGGCCTGTTCTTCCCCCACGTGGTGGGGGTGACCCTGGGGCTGGTCCTCTCCCTGCTCGCGGTCCAGATGCTGGGCGGCGGGGTGGGGCTGTTCGCCTTCCATTTCATCTCGGCCATGCTCTACGTTTACGTGGTCAAGCAGGCCCAGAGCCGCACCGACCTCATGAAGACGGTGTTCCCCCTGGCCGCGGTCATGGTCCTGGCCTGGATCGGAGTGGGCGCCACCCAGGTGCACGGCGTGGCGCTCATGGCCGCGGGCGCGGCCTACGCCCTGGCCGGGGCGTTCATGTCCCTGCTCACGGTGCTGGCCCTGTCCCCCATCGTGGAGCTCATCTTCGGCTACACCTCCCGCTTCAAGCTCATGGAGCTCATGAGCCTGGAGCAGCCGCTGTTGCAGCAGCTCATGGTGGCCGCGCCCGGCACCTACCATCACTCCCTGATCCTCTCCAACATGGTGGAGGCGGGCGCCCGGG
>JAEXTU010000436.1 GCA_023453335.1 Pseudomonadota bacterium
GCCCTTGTCCGAGCACTTCTTCACGGCGTCGGTCTTGCCGAAGTCGGGCTCGTGGTGGCAGACCTTGCAGTCGACCTTGGCGTGGGTTGCGTGTTTCATCTCCACCGTCTTGGACGGCAGGGAAGCCAGCTTCGAGGCGCCCGCAGGAGCCTTCGGAGCGGCCAGGGCCACGGACCAGGCCGCGCACAGCGCGACGCAGAACAGGAACATGATCGTGCGTTTCATTACCGCCTCCGCAAATGTTACGGGCCGCATCCGTTCCGGGGAACTCCCCCGGGCGAACCTCCCAAAAACGGCCCAAGACACTGATGCCGAGAGGTGTATACCGCCAGGCGCAGCCGGGGTCAATTCCCCTGGGCAAGCTTCTCGGCAGGATTGTTCCTTTCCGAACTTGCCGCTCACCGGGAATACGGCTCCGTTCGTCAAATTCTCTGCTTGTTTTTCCGAAATAAAGCTAGCAATATTCAAATTCGCTCCCCGCGACGGGGGCGATCCCCATTCCCAAGGAGGTCATCCATGGCTGATCGCGCCTTCGTGGCCTGGCAAAAGCTGGCCCTGGGCTGCGCCATCCTCGAGCCCGGCTCCACGGCCAAGCTCAAGACCGGCGACTGGAAGAGCCTCGCCCCCAAGCTGGACGAGGAGAAGTGCATCAAGTGCGCAAAATGCATCACCTATTGCCCCGAGTTCTGCTACTCCGAGGACAAGAAGGGCTTCTTCCGGGCCGACCTGTCCTACTGCAAGGGGTGCGGGATATGCGCCAACGAGTGCCCGACCCAGGCCATCAGCATGGTCAAGGAGGAGAAGTGATGGGCAAGCGCGTCGGCATTGAAGTCTCCCTGGCGGTGGCCGAGGCGGTCAAGCTCTGCAACGTGGACGTGGTCTCCGCCTACCCCATCACCCCCCAGACCCATATCGTCGAGGAGTTGTCCCACTACGTGGCCAACGGCGACCTGGACGCGGCCTTCATCCCGGTGGAGAGCGAGCACTCGGCCATGAGCGCCGCGGTGGGCTCCTCGGCCACCGGCGCGCGGACCTACACCGCCACCTCGGCCCAGGGCTTGGCCCTCATGCACGAGATCATGTTCATCGCGCCGGCCATGCGCCTGCCCATCGTGATGACCATCGCCAACCGCTCCCTGTCCGGCCCCATCTCCATCTGGAACGACCACTCGGACATCATGGCCGAGCGCGACACCGGCTGGATACAGATCTTCTGCGAGAACGGCCAGGAGTCCTTCGACCTCACGGTCTGCGCCTTCAAGATCGCCGAGGACAAGCGGGTGCTCCTGCCCGTGGGCGTGAACCTGGACGGGTTCATCCTCACCCACATGATCGAGCCCATCGAGTTCATGGAGCAGGACGAGGTCAACGCCTTCCTGCCGCCCTTCAAGCCCCAGCTGGTCCTGGACCCCAAGAAGCCCGTGAGCATGGGCCCGGTGGGCGTGCCCGAGGTCTACATGGAGGCCAAGAAGCAATACGAGCAGGCGCTCTGGGACTCCAAGGCCGTGGTCAAGGAGGTGCTGGACGCCTGGGGCAAGCACTCCGGCCGCAGGTACTCCCTGGTGGAGACCGGCGGCAAGAAGAAGGCCAAGACCGTGTTCGTGACCATGGGCTCCCTGGGCGAGACCGCCATGACCGCCGTCGACAACCTGAACGCCGCCGGCCAGGACGTGGGCCAGGTGCGGCTGCGCCTGTGGCGGCCCTTCCCCAAGGACGAGATGAAGAAGGCCCTCAAGGACGCCAAGAAGGTCGTGGTCATCGACCGCGCCCTGTCGCCCGGAGGCGTGTGCGGCCCGGTGGCCACCGAGATCCGGAGCCTGTTCTACGGGGCCAAGGACGCGCCCAAGATCGTCAACATCGTGGCCGGCCTGGGCGGCCGCGACGTGTCGGTCAAAGACTTCGAGGAGATGTACGCCCAGGTCAAGGGCAACAAGATCAAGGACGACTACGTCATCTGGGGGGTGAAGAGCAATGCTTAGGGACGTGGACCTCTCCGGATACCAGAAGATCACCGGCAAGAACGTGCCGCGCGAGTCCATGGTGGCCTCGGGCCACCGTGCCTGCCAGGGCTGCGTCGAGGTCCTGGCCATGAGCATGGTTACCCGCGCGGTGGGCAAGGACTGCATCATTTGCAACGCCACCGGGTGCATGGAGATCATCTCCTCGCCCTATCCCCAGACCGCCTGGAAGACCCCGTGGATCCACGTGGCCTTCGAGAACGCCGGGGCGGTGGCCTCGGGCATCGAGGCCGCGCTGCAGGCACTGACCCGCAAGGGCAAGCGCAAGGGCCCCCTGCCCACGGTGCTGGCCTTCGCCGGCGACGGCGCCACCGCGGACATCGGCCTGCAGGCCCTGTCCGGCGCCCTGGAGCGCGGGCACAAGTTCATCTACGTCTGCCTGGACAACGAGGCGTACATGAACACCGGCGTGCAGCGCTCCTCCTCCACCCCGTTCGGCGCGAGCACCACCACCTCGCCCGCGGGCAAGAAGAGCATCGGCCAGGCCACCCGCAAGAAGAACCTGCCGGCCATCTGCGCGGCGCACGCCATTCCCTACGTGGCCACCGCCTCGCCGGCCTTCCACATCGACCTCATGAACAAGGTGCGCAAGGCCATGGCCGTGAACGGCCCGGCCTATTTGCACATCTACTCGGTGTGCCCCACCGGCTGGGGCTGCAAGCCCGAGATCGGCATCAGCCTGTCCAAGCTGGCGGTGGAGACCAACGTCTTCCCGCTCTACGAGGTCATCGGCGGCCGCTACAACATCACCAAGAAGGTGGCCAAGCCCAAGCCGGTCCTGGACTACCTCAAGGTGCAGCGCCGCTTCCGCCATCTCACCGAGTCCGACGTGGCCGGCATCCAGAAGCAGGTGGACGAATCCTGGGCCTACCTGAACACCCTGGCCACCACCTTCCCCGCACCCAAGGAAAAGGGCGGAGCCAAGGAAGACGAATAGCCCCGGCGGGCATCGCACGGACCAAGGCCCCCTCCGCAGGGAGGGGGCCTTTCATTTTGGGAGCAGCCTAGGCGGCGGACCGCTCCCGCATGCCCAGGAGGTAGGCGGGGGTGGCCAGCAAGAGGACCGCGCCCAGGATGGCGAAGGCCGGGGCAAAGCCTAGGGCGCCCACCAGGAGGCCGCCCAGGATGGGACCCGAGGCGTGGCCCACGTCGAAGATGGTGCCGAAGACCCCCATGGCCGTGCCCATCTGCCTGGCCGAGCACAGGTCCGCCACCAGGGCGGCCGAGGAGGAGGTCACCAGGGCCTCGCCCAGGCCGAAGGCCAGGCAGGCGGCGGAGAGCGGCCAGAACCCGGCCAGGTGGGGCACCGCGGCAAAGGGCAGGGCGCAGCAGAGCATGCCCGCGGCGATGAGCCCCTGCCGGCCGCCGCGGTCCGAGAACCGGCCGAGCAAAGGCTTGGACAGGAGGGTCACTACCACCTGCGCGGCCCAGAGCAGGCCGGCCTGGAACTCGTTGAGCCCGGCCACCGTCACGGCGTAGATGGGCAGGAAGGCCTCCAGGCAGCCCATGGTCATGTTCTGCAGGCCCTCGGCCGCCGAGGTCAGCACTACCTTACGGTCCGAGGCCACCTGGCGGATGCCGGACACGAACTTCTCCAGCCGGGCCTTGAACCCCGCGCCCTCGGCCTGCTCGCCATTTAGAAGCAGCCGTAGACCCAACAGCAGCGCGCCCAGGCCGGTGGCCGCGCAGATGCCGTAGACCAGGGGGAAGGCCCAGGGGGCGTAGCCCCCGCCCTGCCGCGCGGCCAGGGACAGGAGCAGCCCGCCCGCTGGCGCGCCCAGGAGCCCGCCCACGATGCCCACCGAGGAGAACCAGGAGAGCAGTTCGCCCTTGCGCTCGCCGGCCAGGTCCGCCACCACGGCCATGGCCACCGGCCCGTACACCGCGGTGGCGAAGCCGTGCAGGAAGCGCACGGCCACCAGTTGCTCATACGAAGCGATGAAGAGGTAGGCGAAGGGAACCAGGGCGAAGAAGCCCAGCCCGGCCAGCATGGTCCGGCGCCGGCCCACCACGTCCGAGAGCGCACCCGCGGGCAGCTTGAAGAAGATGCCGGTGACCGTGGACACGCCCACGGCCAGGCCCACGGCCTCGGGTCCCGCGCCCAGGGCGAGCGCAAAGAGCGGCAGCACCGGGTTGCGGGCCAGGGCGTAGGAGAACCGGGCCAGGAAGCCCACCGAGCACAGGGCGGCGAACACGGCCTTGGGGTTCATGGCGGTCTCCTAGTGGGGGGCCGTGACCTTGCGGTCGAAGAAGATGTTCTTGCCGTACACGCCCACCGGGATGCCCATGGCCACCTCGGCCGAGATGAGGCCCAGGGCCCGGGCCGCGGCCCCCACCCGCTGCTGCACCCGGTTGTCCACGTTGAGCAGGCCCGCGGTCTTGGCCGCCGAGGCCAGGGCCACGCCGATGTCCATCATCCGCATGACGCAGTGCGGGCCGCTGTAGCCCATGGGCTTGTCCGCGGCGACGCGGGCCTGCACGAACTCCTTGCAGGTGGCGAACCCGCAGGCCCCGCAGTCGTAGCCCGCGGCCGCGAACTTGGCGAGCCCCACCAGCACCAGGGCCTGGCACTCGGCGATGTTGGCCGCGTCTCGCAGCCAGAAAGCCTCGTTGCTGCTCAGCGGCGCATACTCCCGCATCTTGTCCGCGATCCGGGCCAGCTCGACCGGGTCCTCCACCACTGCGATCTCCAGGAAATCCTTGCCCCCGGCCTTGGGCGCGGTGCGCATGGACGCGGCCATCAGCTTGGCGGCCAGCACGGCGACATCCTTCATGGTCGTTCTCCTTGCCTGGTTGTGCGGGAACGGGAGCCGTCCCCATGGGGCAGAACTATACCGACGAAATCTGAAATGTCAATTGACATATTAAAAAATAATATTAGTGTCAGTTGCAACAAGACCATGGAGGGAACCCATGCCCCAGCCCTGGCTGCTCCTCATCCACCACATCCCGCCCAAGCCCGGGTATCTCCGGGCCAAGGCCGCCAAGCGGCTGGCCGCCCTGGGCGCGGTGGCGCTCAAGAACTCGGTGTACCTGCTGCCCGACGGCGAGGGCCGGCGGGAGGGCTTCGCCTGGCTGGCCAAGGAGATATCTGACAGTGGTGGCCGGGCCTTCTGCTGCGCCGGCGAGTTCTTTGCCGGGACTGCGGAGGAGGAACTGCGCGCCCTGTTCCAGGCCGTTCGGGAGCCGGAGTTCGCGGCCCTGGCCGAAGAGGTGCGCGGCCTGCTGGACGCCCTGCCCGGGGACGAGGCGCAGGATCAGGCCGCCGCGGCCCTGGCCGCCCTGCGCGAGCGCTACGACGCCCTGCGCAGCCTGGACTTCTTCCCCTCCCCGGGCCGGGGCACGGTGGAGGGCCTGCTGGCCGCAGCGCAGCGGAGAATCGAGGAGGCCCGGGGCCAGGCCGCCCCGCCGGCCCCCCGCACCCTGGCCGAACTGCGGGGCCTGACCTGGGTTACCCGACGCGGGGTGCACGTGGACCGCATGGCCAGCGCCTGGCTGGTACGCCGCTTCGTGGACCCCGGGGCGCGTTTCGCGTTCGTGGCCTCCGGGGAATACACGCCCCAGGCCGGCGAGGTGCGCTTCGACATGTTGTCCGGCGAGTTCACCCACCAGGACGACCTGTGCACCTTCGAGGTCCTGGTGCGCAGCCTGGGCCTGGACGACCCGGCCCTGGCCGCCCTGGCCGAGATGGTGC
>JAEXTU010000007.1 GCA_023453335.1 Pseudomonadota bacterium
CATCAAGAAGGCGGCCCCCAAGCTCCACGTGCTCACCATGGCCAGCGTGTCCTCCATCAGCGGCGGGCCGGGCAGCTACGAGGTGAAGGTGGACATCGCCCCCCGCCACGTGAACGAAAACTGCACCTGCTGCGGCGCCTGCGCCGAGGCCGCCACCACCACGGTGGACTGCGGCTTCGACTTCGGGCTGGCCAAGCGCAAGACGGCCTACCTCCCCACCGTCTTCGCCTTCCCGCAGCGCTATGTCCTCGAGGCGGAAAAGTGCTCCAAGGCCGAACTCGAGGCCATCACCGAGGCCTGCGCCTACGACGCCGTGGACCTGGACGAGGCGGCCAAGAGCCTGACCCTGAACGTGGGCGCCATCGTGTGGGCCACCGGCTGGAAGCCCTACGACGTGACCAACCTGACCAACCTGGGCGCGGGCCAGGTCCCCAACATCGTCACCAACATGCAGATGGAGCGCCTGGCCGCGCCCAACGGGCCCACCAACGGCCAGATCCTGCGCGCGGACAAGAGCGAGCCCAAGAACATCGCCTTCGTGCAGTGCGCCGGCTCCCGCGACGAAAACCACCTCTCGTTCTGCTCCTACATCTGCTGCATGGCCTCCCTGAAGCAGGCCACCTACGTGCGGGCCCAGTACCCCGACGCCAACGTCACCGTGTACTACATCGACCTGCGCACCCCGGGCCGCTACGAGAAGTTCCTGGCCCGCATCCGCCAGGACGACAAGATCAGCTTCGTCAAGGGCAAGGTGGCGGCGGTCGAGGCCGGCGCCGACGGCGCGGTGGTGCTCACCGTGGAGAACGCGGTGGACGGCGTGAAGATGAAGGCCACCCATGACCTGGTGGTCCTGGCCACCGGCATGCAGCCCTCGGTGGCGGGCGAGAATCTGCCCGCCGGCGTGGTGGCCGACGCGGAAGGGTTCGTCGCGGGCGACGCCGACAGCGGCATCATCGCCTGCGGCTGCGCCAAGAAGCCGCTGGACGTCATGCGCAGTGCGCAGACGGCCACCGGCGCTGCGCTCAAAGCGATCCAAACGGTGTTAGGGAGGTAAGTTCCAATGGCCGACAAAATCGGAGTCTACATCTGCGAGGGCTGCGACATCGGCAGCAACCTTGACTGCGCAGCGCTGGCGACCGACGTCAAGAACAAGTTCGGCAACATCTGCCCGGTCATCGAGACCGTCCCGGTGCTCTGCTCCGCCGAAGGCGTGGCCCAGATCAAGGCCGACGTGGACGCGGGCAAGGTGAACGCGGTGTCCGTGTGCGCCTGCTCCCCCCGGGCCAAATGGGACGTGTTCCAGTTCGGCGACAAGGCCCTGGTGGGCCGGGTCAACCTCCGCGAGGGCTGCGTTTGGTCCACCGAGGCCGACGGCGACGACCTCCAGCTCATGGCCAAGGACTACGTGCTCATGGGCGTGCGCCAGATGGAGAAGTCCGGCACCCCCGAGCCCGAGATTCCGGACATGAAGAAGACCATCCTGGTGCTGGGCGGCGGCTTCACCGGCCTCACCGCGGCCCTGGAGGCGGCCAAGGCCGGCTCCGACGTGGTGCTGGTGGAGAAGAACCCCGAACTGGGCGGAGCGGCCAAGAACCTCTACAAGACCGTGCCCCTGGCGCCTCCCTACACCACGGCCACGGACACCGGCATCGAGGCCCTCATCGCCGCGGTGGAGTCCCACGCCAAGATCACCGTGTACAAGGGCGCCAGCCTCACCGCGCTCAAGGGCGCTCCCGGCCAGTACGAGGCGGTCATCGCCACCCAAGCCGGCGAGAAGACCGAGGGCATCGGCGCGGTCATCCTGGCCACCGGCTGGGTGGGCCAGGACATGAGCGTGTACGCCCCCTACGGCTACGGCTCCATGAAGAACGTCATCACCTCCAAGGACATGGAGCTGATGGCCAAGTCCGGCAGCCTGCTGCGCCCCTCGGACGGCAAGCCCGTGACCGCGGCGGCCTTCGTCATGCAGCCCCCCGCCCCGGTCTTCACCGAGGCCGACCTCTGCCCCGACAAGTGCGCGGCCCCGGCCCCGGCCAAGGAAGAGGCCAAGGAAGGCGAGGAGGCCAAGGGCTACGTGCACAAGGACCTGGAGAGCCCCAAGCACCTGGCCTACACCTCGGGCCTGTCCCCGGCCATCGCCCTCAAGCAGGCCGGCTACGTGCGTGAACTGGCTCCGAACGCCCTGGCCTTCGTGATCTACGAGCACATGAACACCCCGGGCATCTTCGAGCTCTACTACAAGGCCGCCCAGGACGACCCGGGCGTCATGCTCACCAAGGGCGAGATCCGCGGCGTGGCCGAGGACGAGGACGGCTCGGTGATCCTCACCGTGGGCAACTCCCTGCTCGGCGGCGACTTCGAGGTCAAGGTCGACCTCCTGGTGCTCTCCCTGGGCATGGTGCCCAGTACCGCCAAGGACCCGGTCATGAACTTCGAATACCGCCAGGGCCCGGCCTTCCCGGACCTGGACCTGTTCGACGGGTTCGCTGACTCCAACTACATCTGCTTCCCCTACGAGACCCGGCGCACCGGCGTGTACGCCGCGGGCAACGTGCGGCAGCCCATGTTCATGGACCAGTGCGCCGACGACGCCGCGGGCGCGGCGCTCAAAGCCATCCAGTGCGTGACCTGCGCCAGCCATGGCGTGGCCGTGCACCCGCGCTCGGGCGACCGCACCTATCCCAAGTTCAACTTCGTGCGCTGCACCCAGTGCAAGCGCTGCACCGAGGAATGCCCCTTCGGCGCCCTGGACGACGACGAGAAGGGCACGCCCAAGCCCAACCCGACCCGCTGCCGCCGCTGCGGCACCTGCATGGGCGCCTGCCCCGAGCGGGTCATCTCCTTCGACACCTACAACATCGACCAGATCGGCTCCATGATCAAAGAGGTCAAGGTGCCCGAGAACATGGACGAGGGCGGGCCGCGGGTCATCATCCTGGCCTGCGAGAACGACGCCTACCCGGCCCTGGACATGGCCGCCTTCCGCAAGCTCAAGTGGAACCAGTACGTGCGCATCATCCCGGTGCGCTGCCTGGGTTCGGTCAACGCCATCTGGGTGGCCGACGCCATGTCCAAGGGCGTGGACGGCGTGATGATGCTGGGCTGCAAGTACGGCGACGACTACCAGTGCCACTTCGTCAAGGGGTCGGAGATCTGCAACCGGCGCAAGGAGAACATCGCCGAGACCCTGAACCGCCTGGGCGTGGAGCCCGACCGGGTGGAGCAGAACCAGGTGGCGATCGACGAGTAC
>JAEXTU010000024.1 GCA_023453335.1 Pseudomonadota bacterium
GGGTCAGCACGCTCCAGGAGTCGCCGTTGGCCGGGGCCAGCACCGCCACCCCGAACTCCGGGGACAGGGCCAGGTTGGCCAGGGCGGTGGCCAGGGGCATGGACAGCACCACCACGCCAAGGACCTCGTCGTTCTTGATGACCGGGGCCGCGGCCTTGGCCAGGGGCTCCCCGGCGGCCAGGTCCAGGCCCTGCACCGGGCTTTTGTCGGCCAGGGCCCGGGCGGCCAGGGAGGCGCTGATCCCGCGCTCGGACTCCGCGCCGGAGCGCAGCCGGGGCTTGCCCGAGCGGTCGAATATCTCCATGTCCAGGGTGGTCAGGCCCGCGCCGCGGCGCACGCTGCCCAGATAGGGCAGGACGATCTCCTGCAGGGTCGGCCCCGCCGCGCCGTCCAGCGCCCCCGCCAGGGCGGGCATGGAGGCTGCGGCCAGGGCCAGGGACAGGGTCAGCTCCTCCTGCCGCTTCAGCTCACCCTGAGCCTGGCTGCGGGCCAGGCCGAGCAGGTCCCCGGCGTTGTTCTCCACGCCGCGGCCCAGGGCGAAGAGCATGAAGCCCAGCAGGCTCACGCAGCCCAGAGCCAGCAACGCGCCGGTGAGATAGAGGAAGCGGCCCTTGAGGCTCCACTTGCGGGGGTCGATGAGCCGGGCCAGGCGGGGGGACGAGAACAGGCCGGGCTTGGATTTCTTGGGCGCCACCTTGGGCGCGCCGGGCTCTTTCTCGGGCATGGTCGCTCCCCTAGGGGTTCGGGGTTGGGCGAAAAGGCAAGGCCGGCTTTGCGTTACAACACGATGGCGTTTAAATCCAGTGTTATTGCGCTCCCACTGAAAATTCCAGGGAATGGGTAGGTTAATCCAGCGCGGATCATGCCTGGAAATTCAGGTGGTTGCCCAATGCCCGCAGGAGGTTTCAGGCCAGGCGGCGCAGGGCGGCCAGGTCCGGGCCGGACAGGGCGCGCACGTGTTGCCGGATCGTCTTCTCCGGCCAGTCCCACCAGGCCAGGTCCAGGAGGAAGGCCACGTCCTCCTCGGCAAAGCGCAGGCGGAGCACCCGGGCCGGGTTGCCCGCCACCACCGCATAGGGCGGCACGTCGCGGGTGACCACCGCGCCCGCGCCCACCACCGCGCCGCTGCCCACCGTGACCCCGCCCAGGAGCACGGCCCGGTAGCCGATCCACACGTCGTGGCCGATGGTGAGGTCCCCCAGGCAGCGGGGGTGGCCGCCAAGGCCCCGGGCCTCCTCCCAGTGGTCGCAGACCGCCTGGAAGGGATACGTGGTGGCCCACTCGTCGTGGTGGCCCACCATGATTGCGGCCACCTCGTCGGCAATGGAGCAGAAGCGGCCGATGCTGATGCGGCCCAGTGCCCCTACCACCCGCAGGTTTCCGTAGGTGTATTCGCCGATGGAAAAGCGCGGTCCCTTGAGCAAATCTCGGGTGAACCTGACCATGGCTCCTCCCTCCCGGCCGGACCTCTACCGCCTGGGCAGGCGCGCACCCTCCAGGCGGAGCAGGTAGTCCTTCATGGGCAGGCCGCAGGCCCCGAAGCCCACCAGGTCGCCGCCGGCCCCGATGACCCGGTGGCAGGGGATGAGCAGCGGCCAGGGGTTGTGGTTCATGACCCGGCCCACGGCCCGGGCCGCGCCGGGGTGGCCGGCCAGGCGGGCCAGGTTGCCATAGCTCACCACTGCCCCGTGCGGCACTCCGTCGCGCAGGGCGAAGAGCACGTCCCGGGCAAAGGGGGTGAGCCGCGCGGCGTCCAGGGGCAGGGAGGGCCACAGGGGTATCTCGCCGGCCACGTAGCGGGCGAGGGCCGCGGCCAGGGCGCCGGCTCCGGGGGAGGGGTCCGGGTCGGCATTGAGGCCGTCGGACCAGGACAGGCCGAGGGAGGCGAGCTTGCCGTTCTTCCAGGCCAGTTCCAGGGCCAAGCGGCCGGCGCAGACGAGTTCGCTGTCGGGTGTGGGCATGGGGGTTCTCCGCCGGGCACGCTACTGCAGGGGCGGGCGTCTTTCAAGCCGGTCCTGGATGGCGGCGTGCACCTCGTCCAGGTCCGCGGCCAGGAAGCCGTCGGGGATGGTGATGGTCCGGCGCAGAGTGAGCATGGTCACGCAGCGGCCCAGCCGCACGGCCGGGGGCAGGGCCGCGAAGAAGGCCGCGGGGTCGCGCAGGGTGACGATGAGGGAGCGGGTCCGGGTCCGGGCCTGGCCCCGTCCGGCCTCGGGGGTTTCCCGCACCCGCAGGACGCAGGCGGCGATGTCCGCCCAGGCCACGGCCCCGGCCGGGTAGAGGAAGGCGTTGTCGAACAGCCCCTGGTCCAGGAGGATGAGCCCAGGCAGGGGGTCGCGGGCCTGGCTCCAGAAGCCCCAGGCAAAGGCCAGCAGGCTGGGCAGCACCGCCAGCCCCACCGCCAGCAGCACCGGGTCGCGCAGGACCCCGTTGGCGATGACCACCAGCGCCCCCAGGCTCAGGACCCCGAACACCACGGCCCCGGCATAATGGCGACTCGCCGCCCTGGCGAACTCCCGCTCCGGCATCAGGCTTCCCTTCCCTGGAATACCCCTCTCTCTTCCACAATCCGGGCGAGACTGTCCAGGGCAGGGAGGGAATTGCGGCTAGGTCCGGGCCGCCTCCGGCGCACCGGCCCCGGGCTGGGCCGCGAGTCGGCGTTCGATCTCCAGCTTCAGGGTGTCCAGGTCGGCGGCCACGGCTATCTGGGGAATCTGGATGGTCTTCCAGCCGGTGGTGTAAGAGGAAATGGCCCGGCAGAGGCGGTACGTCCAGTGGAGCTGGTGCAGCATCTCGTCGGGCCGGGAAAGGAACACTATCAGGGTGTTGTGCCCGCGATACTCTGTTATTTCACACCGTGTGACGTGGCTCCAGGGCACTGCGCCGAGGGGATAGAGCCAGGCGTTATCGTAGAGTCCCTGTTTCAGGAGGATTATCGCCGGCTGGGTGTTCTTGATGCGCAGGAAGCTGCCCAGGATCAGAGGGGTGGACACGAGCACGACGGTCGCGAAATAGGCCACCCCACTGACGTCGAGACCATGCGCCAGGATGTAATCGGCCCTCATGTAGACAATGAACGGAACGATCAGGGCGACGGCCAGAATGACGTAGCTCGCGACGAGCCGTTTGTCGCAGCTGTATTGATCATCGTCCGGGGGTGCGATTCCCGTCCCGGCTCCCGGGGTTTCGGCCCCGGGGGACGCCGCTTCAGTCAGTCGGGCCATGATGGCAACATAGATGTCCTGGAGGTCGTCTTCGAACGTGAAGTTGGAGAACCGGATAAACTTCCCCTGGTTGGCTCGCATGGAGCGCATCAGGCGCAGCACTCCAGGCACGTCGTCACCGATCTGGGCGTAATCCTTCAGAACCAGGACCATGCATTTGAAAACCCCGTAGTCCTCGAAGTGGCATGCGGCGATGTTGTCGTAGGGTACCGTGCCCAGGGCGAAAGGCCAGACGTTGACGTACAGCCCGTGCTCCCGCAGAGCGATTCCGGACTCCCGGTGGCGGACCAGCATGGTGGCGTACGGGGCGCCTATGAAGAAGAGGATCGACGGCAGGATCGCAATGGCGAGAGCGCCGAGGGGATCAAAAATGAATCCGATGAGCACCGGGATCGTGATGAGCAGGCCGGGAATGAAGCAGAGGAGAACGGCCGGCAGGAAGCGAATCCCCCGGACCAGGAATTGCGTTTTATTGTTTGGAAACGTCATGGATACCCCCGGCCAGGCTTACCCGAAGGCCGATGGGAAAATCAATGGGCTGGTATCGCCCCGGCAGTCGAGAAGCCCTGCCCCTGCCCCTGCCGCAGGTCCCGCTCCTCCAGCATCCGCTCCAGCATGTCCAGGGTGGTCCGCTTGTCCCCGGCCCAGTCCGGGGCCAGGAGTTCGCCCGGGGCGGGGTCGGCGGCGAGGCGGTGGATGATGAGGTCGGGGCGCAGGCGGGGGAGGAGGGCGCAGAGCCATTCCAAATATTCTTCCCGGGTGGGCAGGGGGAGCTGCCCCGCCCGCCAGAGGGCGGCCAGGGCGGTTCCCTCGGCCACATACAGGTTGTGCAGCTTGACCCCGGCCAGGGGCAGGGCATTGACAAAATCCGCGGTTTGCAGGAAGTGCGGCAGCCCTTCGCCGGGCAGGCCCAGGATGAGGTGGGCGCAGACCGGGATGCCCAGGTCCGCGGCGGCCTTGGCCGCCTGGGCAAAGCAGGCCGCGTCGTGGCCGCGGTTGATGCGCGTGAGCGTCGCGTCGTGGCAGGTCTGCAGGCCCATTTCCAGCCAGAGCTCCGGCTCGGGCAGCTCCGGGGAGCGCAGCCGCTCCCGGAACGCGGCGAGAAGTTCAAGCTTCTCGATGTCCAGGCAGTCGGGCCGCGTGCCGATGCACAGCCCGGCCACCCCGGGCAGGGCGGCAATCTCGTCGAGCACCCGGGCCAGGCGCTCCGCCGGGCCGTGGGTGTTGGAAAAGGCCTGGAGATAGGCCAGGCCGGGATGCTTGGGACTGGGGCCGCGCAGGCGGTCCCACTGCCGGGCCAGGGCCAAACCTTGGGCAAATAAACCGGTGCCCGAGCCGCGGGGGTTGCAGAAGGCGCAGCCGGCCCGGGACAGGGTCCCGTCCCGGTTGGGGCAGGAGAACCCGGCGTCCAGGGGCACCTTGCGCAGGGGCCGGCCGAAGCGGCGGCGAAGAACGCCGGCCAGGCGGTTGAGGCGGTTGGCCCCGGGCGGACCCTCCGGATGGAGACCGCCGGGGGTCGGGGTATTTTTCATTTGACAACGAAGGCGGTTTGAACAAACTTCGGTCGTTCAATCTGCATCTGGCGCATGGTTGCGCAAGAGGATTCCCATGTCCAGAATTTTCGACACCCTGCTCGGGTTCTTCTCCAACGACCTGGCCATCGACCTGGGCACGGCCAACACCTGCGTGTACGTGAAGGGGCAGGGCATCGTCCTGCGTGAGCCCTCGGTGGTGGCCGTGAAACAGGACGCCAAGGGCGTGAAGAAGGTCCTGGCCGTGGGCGTGGAGGCCAAGCAGATGCTGGGCCGCACCCCGGCCAACATCGTGGCCATCCGCCCCATGAAGGACGGCGTCATCGCCGACTTCGAGATCACCGAGGCCATGCTGCGCCACTTCATCTCCAAGGTGCACAATTCCCGCCGCCTGGTGCGGCCGCGGATCATCATCTGCGTGCCCACCGGCATCACCCAGGTGGAGAAGCGGGCGGTGAAGGAGTCGGCGGAGAGCGCCGGCGCGCGCGAGGTCTACCTGATCGAGGAGCCCATGGCCGCGGCCATCGGGGCCAACCTGCCCATCACCGAACCCACCTCCAACATGGTGGTGGACATCGGCGGCGGCACCACCGAGGTGGCGGTCATCTCGCTTTCGGGCATCGTCTATTCCAAGTCGGTCCGCGTGGGCGGCGACAAGATGGACGAGGCTATCATGCAGTACGTCAAGCGCAAGTACAACATGCTCATCGGCGAATCCACGGCCGAGGCCATCAAGATGCAGTCGGGGAGCGCGTACCCCGGGGCCTGCGAGGTGGAGATGAGCGTGAAGGGCCGCGACCTGGTTTCGGGCATCCCGCAGAACATCACCATCACCTCGGAGGAGGTGCGCAAGGCCATCTCCGAGCAGGTGGACGCCATCGTGCAGGCGGTGCGCATCGCCCTGGAGCAGACCCCGCCCGAGCTGGCTGCGGACATCGTGGACCGCGGCATCGTGCTCACCGGCGGCGGTGCGCTGCTCAAGGGGCTGGACCAGCTCCTGCGCGAGGAGACCGGGCTGCCCATCACCGTGGTGGACGACCCCCTGTCCACGGTGGTGCTCGGGTCGGGCAAGGCCCTGGACAATCTGGACGTGCTCAAGGAGGTAACCATCGATTAGCCTCCTGTCCAAGAAGAGCGCGGTCTTCATTCTCATTCTGGCCGCTTCGCTCTACCTTACTCTCTATACCTGGAACCTGCGCACCGGGGTGCTGGACTCCCTGGCCGCCAACACCGGGCTGGAGTTCGTGTCCTGGGTGCTGCGTCCCGGCAAGTGGGCCGCGGACAAGGCCTCCCGGATGTGGGACGACTATTTCCATCTGGTGGGCGTGCAGCAGGAGAACCGCCGCCTGGCCGCGGAGGTGGACCGTCTGTCCCAGGACGTGGCCGCCCTGCGCGAGGAGGCGGCCGAGGCCCCGCGGCTGCGCAAGCTCCTGCACTACTCCCCGCCCCGCGCCTGGAGCGTGCAGGGCGCCCGGGTCATCGCCCACCGCCTGGGCCCGGCCGGGGCCCTGGACACCGTGCTCAACGACAAGGGCACCCTGGACGGGGTGACGGTGAACGTGCCGGTGGCCACCCCGGGCGGGGTGGCCGGCCGGGTGCTGCGCGCGGCCATGCAGGCCTCCACCGTGCTCCTGGTCAGCGACCCCAACTCCAAGATCCCGGTGGTCAGCCGCAACCACCGCACCACCGG
>JAEXTU010000184.1 GCA_023453335.1 Pseudomonadota bacterium
GTGTAATGGACCTCGGCCTTGAGCAGGGGCACCACCGTGTCCATGCGCGCGTACATCTCGGTGGACTGCTCGGCCTGGCCGGAGATGATGAGTGGGGTGCGCGCCTCGTCGATGAGGATGGAGTCCACCTCGTCCACGATGGCGTAGTGGAGCGGCCGCTGCACCAGCTGCTCCATGTAGAACTTCATGTTGTCGCGCAGGTAGTCGAACCCGTACTCGTTGTTGGTGCCGTAGGTCACGTCCGCGGCGTAGGCCTCCTGGCGCTGCCGGTCGTCCAGGCCGTGCACGATGACGCCCACCGAGAGGCCCAGGAACCTGTAGATGGTCCCCATCCACTCGGCGTCGCGGCGGGCCAGGTAGTCGTTCACCGTGACCACGTGTACGCCCTTGCCGGTCAGCGCGTTCAGCACCACCGGCAGGGTGGCCACCAGGGTCTTGCCCTCGCCGGTCCGCATCTCCGCGATCTTGCCGGCATGGAGCACCGCGCCGCCGATGAGCTGCACGTCGAAGTGGCGCATGTCCAGGGTGCGGCGGCCGGCCTCGCGCACCAGGGCGAAGACCTCGGGCATGAGCTCGTCCAGGGGCCGGCCGGACTGCACCTGGCCGCGCCAGGCCGCGACCCTGACCGGGAAGTCCGCGTCCGCCAGGGCCTGCATCTCGCTCTCGAACGCCCCCACCTGGCCGATGATGGGCTGCAGGGTCTTCAGGTAGCGGTCGTTCTTGGAGCCGACGATCTTCTTCACCAGGGAACCGAACATGGATGCCTCGCAGTATGGGGTGCGGCCCGCTCACCGGGCCGGAATACAACTCGTCTAGGGCGTCGCCAGGGTGTCCAGCCAGTGGGCCGCGGCCACGCCCTGGGGAGCCGTCGCGGCCAGTTGCAGCACGCAGCCGGAGCAGCCGGTGAGCACCTGCTCGCCGGGTTGGGCAGCCAAGGCGTCCCAGAGGGTGCCGGCCACCCGGCGGGACAGGTCCGGGGCGGCCAGTTGCAGCACCCCGCCCATGCCGCAGCAGCGGCCCTCGGAGATGTTGCCCAGCCGGTCCCCGGCCACCCGGCGCAGCCAGTCCGCGTCGTGCCCGCCCCCGGCCCCGTGGCAGGGGGTGTGGAAGTGGACCCGCTCCGGCGCGGTCGCCTCGATCATTGAAAACTCCGTAGTGCCGAACAGCCCGGACAGGGGCTGGACGGCGTCCAGCCAGGCCGTGGCCTCGCCCGGCTCCCAGCCCAGGTCATGGTCCGGGTAGGAGCGCAGCCCGCAGCGGCAGGTGGCGCAGAACACCGCCACCAGCGGCCGGCCGGCGGCCCGCCAGGCGGCCAGGTTGCGACGCTGCATCTCGGCCTGGGCCGCGGGCTGGCCCGCGTGGCCCAGGGTGCAGCCGCAGCAGGTGAAGCCCGGATCGCTGCCCTTTGCGGGCGGTGCATAGCCCAATCCGGCCAGCAGGGCCAGGGCCTTGTGGGTCCAGTCGGCGCGCAGGTTGCGGGCCAGGCAGCCGGCGAACACCACGGTCTTGCGGCCATTGCCGCGGGCGTCGAACCTGGCGACCCGCACCCAGGGGGCCATGGCCGTCCCGTCAGGTCTGGGCCGCAGGGCCTTGAGCCCGGCCAGGGCCGCGGCGGGCCTGCCGGCCTTGGTCAGGGCGGCCGGGGCCAGGCCGGCCAGCGCCGAGGCCGCGGGCCACAGGGCCGCGCCCTTCTCGATCCACTGTTTCCAGAACCAGCCCGACCAGCCCGGGTGCTTGGCGCGCAGCCTGGCCACCAGGTCCGGGGCGCAGCGGCCCTGCGGGCAGGATTTCTCGCAGCGGCCGCAGGCCAGGCACAGGGCGGCCAGCCTCTCCACCGCCAGTTCGGGCAGCGCGCCGGGCTCGGCCTCCAGGCGCTGGGCCAGGAGGAATTTGGCCCGGGGAGAGAGCTCCTCGCGCCGGGTGGCGATGAACAGCGGGCAGACCTCCAGGCAGCGGCCGCAGAGGATGCACTGTTTCTCGGCCTGGTTCCCAGGCAGGGGCGCGGGATGGCGGGTCATGGGCACGGTTTCTCCACAAACATGGTACCGTAAGACCGCCGGCGCAGGGCGTCAATGGGAGCCGGGGTGCGGTTTCCCGGCCACGGGGCGGGCTTTCCCTGGACTTCCCCCAGCCTTCGGGCTATGCCCGATTCCCCCGAGCCGTCGGGCAATGTTCAGGAATCACGAGGAATTTGGTCAAGTTATGCCGCGCACCGCGCCTTCCGCCCTCTGGCCCACCCTGGCCCTGCTGGCGGCGTCCGCCATCTGGGCCAGCTCCTTTGTGGTCATGAAGGCCACCCTGGCGGTGTTCGACCCGCTCTTCATCCTGGCGGTGCGCATGGCCGTGGCCGCGCTCTGCCTCACCCCGTTCCTCAAGCTGCTCCGGCACGTGCGCTACCAGGCCGGGGACTGGAAGCTCCTGGCCTTCATCGTGGTCTGCGAGCCGGGGTTCTATTTCCTGTTCGAGGCCAACGCCCTGCGTTACACCTCGGCCTCCCAGGCCGGGATGGTGGTGGCCATGCTGCCGCTCATGGTGGGGGCCGCGGCGCGGCTCACCCTCAAGGAGCCCCTCACCCGCACGGCGGCCCTGGGCCTCAGCCTGGCGGTGGTGGGCGTGGTCTGGCTCTCGGCCGCCGGGGTGGCCACCGAGCGCGCGCCGCACCCGATGCTGGGCAATTTCCTGGAGTTCCTGGCCATGGTCTGCGCCACCGGTTACATGGTCGCGGCGCGGCGGGTCATGGAGCGCTATTCCCCGCACTTCATCACCGCCCTGCAGGCCGTGGCCGGGTGCCTGTTCTACCTGCCCGCCCTGGCCTTGCCCGGCACGCCCCTGCCCGCGGCCTATCCCCTCTGGCCCTGCCTGGGGGTGCTCTACCTGGGCAGCGCGGTGACGCTCTTGGCCTACGGCTGCTACAACTACGGCAACTCCCAGCTCCCCGCAGCCCGGGCCTCGGCCTTCACCAACCTCATCCCGGTCTTCACCCTGGTCATGGGCGTGGCCTTCCTGGGCGAGACCCTGACCCCCTCCCAGCTCGTGGCCTCGGCCCTGGTCATCGCCGGGGTGTTCCTGCCCGCGCTCAGGCCCCGCGCCTAGCCCTTCCCGGATTGCACGTCCCCGCCCAGCAGGGCGTAGGCGCTCACGCCCCAGGTGAGGTTGGCCACGTGGGTGAAGCCGGCCTTCTTGATGGCCCGCGCGGCCAGGGGAGAGCGGTGGCCGGTCATGCAGATGACCACCACCGGCCGGCTGCGGTCCTCGGCCGCCAAGGCTGTGAGGTCGGGTGGATAGGGCAGGTTCCGGGAGCCGGGGATGTGGAACAGGCGGTATTCCAGGGGGGTGCGCACGTCCACCAGGAGCGGCCGCTCCCCTGAGGCCAGCCGGGACGCCAGCCGCCAGGGCAGCACCTGGCGCACGCCCAGGAGCGGCACCACGGCCAGGTCCCAGAGGGCCCAGAGGGCGAGGAGTTCGAGCAGCAGGCGCATGGCCCGAGGATACCACCTCGGGCCGGCAGGGCAAGCCCTACATCCCCAGCAGGATGCCCAGGAACAGGGCCGGGGAGATGAAGCCGTTCAGGGTGAAGAAGGCGGTGTTGACCCGGGTGAGGTCGTCGGGCTTCACGATGGCGTGCTCATAGGCCAGGACCACGCTGGTGGCGGCCCAGATGAGGAAATACGGCCAGCCCAGGTTCGCGGCCCAGCCGGCCACGGCCAGGAACAGGCTGGTGTTCACGTGGCAGAACGCGGACAGGGCCAGGGCCGGGCCGAGTTCGAAGCGGGCCGGGACCGAGTGCAGCCCGTGCTCGCGGTCAAAGGCGATGTCCTGGGTGGCGTAGAGGATGTCGAACCCGGCCACCCAGAAGGTCACGGCCAGGAGCAGGGCCACCGCGGGCAGGCGGAACACCGGCTCGTAGGCGATCCAGCCCGCCACCGGGGCCAGGCCCAGGGACAGGCCGAGCACGAAATGGCAGGCCCAGGTGAAGCGCTTGGTCAGGGAGTAGAACGCGCAGATGCCCAGGGCCACCGGGGACAGGGTGAGGCACAGGGAGTTCAGGCCGGCGCAGGCCAGCACGAACACCGCGGCCCCTGCCAGGGTGAAGGCCCAGGCCGCGGGCAGGCTGATCTCCCCGGTCACCAGGGGCCGGCCCTGGGTGCGGGGGTTATCCCGGTCGTACCTGAGGTCCGCGATGCGGTTGAAGGCCATGGCGAAGGAGCGCACCGCCACCATGGCCACGGTGACCAGGAAGAGCACCCGCAGGCCGGGCCAGCCCCGGGCCGCCAGGAAGGAGCCGACGTAGGCAAAGGGCAGGGCGAAGACCGAGTGCTCGATCTTCACCATCCGGGCCAGGAGAACCAGGGTGCGCATGGCGTGTTAGCCCACCGTGACCAGGCCGTAGT
>JAEXTU010000228.1 GCA_023453335.1 Pseudomonadota bacterium
GTCCCGGGGAGTGGTGCCCCTGGGTCCCCGGCCGGACCCTTCTAGGAGGTCGCAGCATGACTCCCGACCCCTGCGACTGCAAGGAGCACAGCGGCGTGTGCGCGGATGTCGCCGCGCTCAAGCGCGAGGACAAGGAGCTGTGGAGCGCGGTCGAGAAGCTCCGTGACCGCCAGTGGCAGATACTGGTGGGAGTGGTCGGCGTGTTGTTCACCTCGGGTCTCAACCTGCTCGCGACCGTGGCCGCCGCGATCATCGTCTACAAGCTGACGCACTAGGAGGGAAGGCATGCTGAACACGCTGTCGGACCGTATCAAGCTGCATGAGGGCTTTCGTGAGAGGCCCTACGTCTGCCCGACCGGCCATGCGAGCATCGGCTACGGCTGCAACCTGGAGGCACATCCGGGGTATATTGCCGATCCCGCCACCCGCCGGGAGGTCGAGCTGGGGAAACTCAAGGGTTCTGAACTGGTGGCTCGCCTGCGCGGGCAGGGCATGTTCTGGACCTCGGCGTGCGCCTCCGCAACCCTGGCCATCCAGTTGGAGGACGCGGAGCAGGAGGTTGCGGAACGCTGGCCCTGGGCCGCCGGCCTGTTCCAGGCGCGCCGGGAGGTCCTGGTGGAGATGGCCTTCCAGATGGGCGCGGCCAAGCTGGCCACCTTCCGCAAGTTCCTAGCCGCGGCCGAGGCCGGCGATTTCGAGCGAGCTGCCGAGGAGATGCTGGACAGCAAGTGGGCGCGTGCGGACAGCCCGGACCGCGCCGCGGAGTTGGCAAACGTCATGCGCGTTGGGGGCGCGCCGTGAGCGAGGCCCTGACCCGGGCCGCGGCCCTGGCCCAGGGCCTGTGCCGGAACTGCCGGCTCTGCGTGCTCCCGGGCAACGGCCCGGCCCTGCACGCCTGCGGCAACGGCGACGACAAGTGCCCGGGCCACCAGCCGCGCGAGAAGCGCAAGGAGGACAGGTAACATGCTTCCGCTCATCGGCGCAGGCCTGGGCCTGCTCTCGGCTTTGCCGGACCTGTGGGACGGGGTGGCGCGGATCTTCGGCAAGGAGACGCCCTCGGGCGTCAAGGCCGCAGGGGACCTGGCCCGGGAGGTGGGCGGCCTGCTGGCCGGGGGTGAGGCCTCGGCCGAGCAGCAGGAGAAGCTGGCGGCCCTCATGCTGCCGCACCAGGAGCGCATCCGGGAGATGACCCTGGCCGCGGAGCGGGACTTCGAGGCCCAGCTCACCGCCCGGCACCAGGCGGACATGGCCTCCGACTCCTGGCTGTCAAAGAACTGCCGGCCCCTGGTGCTCCTGGCCCTGGCCGCCACCGTGATCCTGGCCCAGTTCTGGAACGGATTCGGCCCCATCGCCACCGACGCCCGCTACGCCTCCCTGACCGAGCTGGCCACCTACGTGTTCGGCTACTACTTCATCGGCCGCTCGGCCGTGGACAAGGGCGCGGTCAAGCTGGACTGGAGCCGCAAGTGACCCACCCCCTGGCCTCCCTGTTCGCGGGCTCGGCCCGCTTCGGCCTGGAGCACGGCGGCCAGGCGGTGTCCGTTTCCCTGGCCGGCGGCGAGGCCCGGGAGGTCAAGGCGGTGGTGGAGCAGGGCGCGGACCTGTCCTCGGCCGGACCCGAGGGCCTGGACCCGCGGCTGGAGTACCCGGCGGCCCGCTGGGCCGCGTTCCGGGTGGCGGCCGCGGACCTGCCCGGCCGGCCGGCGCGCGGCGACGTGGTTATGTTCGAGGGCCTGGAGTGGACCGTGCGCCAGGTATACCCCTGGCTGCACGACGCGGGCTTCATCCTGCTAGCCAGCGCGGACGAGCGCGGGGGCCGGGACTGATGGCCGCCAACCTGACCGAATCCTTCCGGCCCCTGGCCTGGGGCTCGGACCCCCGGGGCACCCTGGTCCGCATCGACGACCAGGCGGCCCCGGCCCTGGCCCGCCTGTACCGCCAGTTCCCGGTGGCCTTCCTGCGCTTCCTGTCCTGGCTGGGCGCGGAGATCCGGGGCGAGATCCAACGGGCCATGGAGAACGACGGTCCCGAGGGCCAGGCCTGGCCCGAGCGGGCGCGCATGACCCGGCTGTCGCGCATGGGCATCCTCAAGCAGGGCCGCGCGGCCAAGCGCCTGGACCGCTGGACCAGGTCCAAGAAGCTCTCCCGCTCGGTGTTCGACCCGGACGCCGGCGGCCGGGCCTCGCGCAACACGTTCGGCCGGCTCAAGGGCGCGGTGCGCTACCGGCTGGACCGGGGCCGCACCGTGCTCCAGCTCGGCTGGCTGAACGCCTCGGCGGCCCGGGCCGGCCGGGCGGTGGCCACCGGCAGCCGAGGCACGGCGCGGCAGTTCCAGTTCCACGGCCGCCAGCCCGTGACCCCGCAGATGCGCAAGGCCTTCTGGGCCGCGGGCGTGCCCCTGGCCGCGGACACCAGGTTCATCGGCCAGGAGGAGCGGCCCCTCATCAAGCCGGTCTACGACCAGTACGCACCGCGCATCCTGCCCCTGGCCGAGGCGCGCATCGCCTTCTACCTGGGCATCGCCTCCTGGAGGACGGCATGACCCCCTGGGACGTGCTGCTCCAGATGAAGGCCGCCCTGCGCGCGGATACCGGCCTGGCCGCCTGGTGCCAGGCCACCTACGGCCGCGGCCTGTTCATCGGCCTGGGCTTCCGCCTGGACGAGTCCCCGGGCGCGGCCAAGGCCCCCTACGTCCTGCTCTCGCCGGCCGTGACCGACGGCGGCCTGGAGCGGGCCGAGGAGATCATCGCCATCCGGGGCCTGGCCGGGCTGCACGACAAGGAAGTGTCCGAGTCCGGGCTCGACCGGGTGCAGCTCGGGCAGCAGCGCCTGACAAACGAGTTCGCGCCCCTGGTCCTGGCCGCCCTGGGCCGCGCCCTGAGCCCGGGCCTGGCCCTGTCCCGAGTCATCACCCATGACTTCTCCAAGGACCCGGTGTTCGAGCTGGGCCTTGACCTGACCGTGACGCACAGCCGCGCCGTAGGCGCACGAAGGAGGTAAGCCATGTCCCAGTTCAACCAGGTCAAGGGCGGCGACTGCCGGGTGCTCCTCTACCCCGAGTCCTCCCTGAAGACCCTGGCCAGCCCGGTCCAGGCCGTGGAGATCCCGTTCATCTCCGAGTCCCTGACCGCCAAGCCCAGCAAGCAGACCAAGGCCACGGTGCGCGGCAAGCGCGGCCCGGGCCGGCCTTTCCGGGGCATGTGGCAGTTCGGCGGGGGCCTGAGTGTGCCCGCCAACACCCACCTCATCCCGCACCTGGTCACCGCCCTGTGCGGCGCGGCCACCAAGACCGAACCCGCGGGCCTGACCCTGGACGCGGGCGACGCGGTGGACCAGGGCGAGGGCTACGTGGGCCTGCCCTGCGCCGCGCACGGCTTCGAGATCGACGCAGTGGTGTCGGTCAGCGGAACCACCAGCTACGACGGGACCTACCGGGTGGAGCAGGGGAGCACCGCGGACCTGCTGGTGATCTACGCCGGGACCTACGCGGCCGAGACCTTCGGGGGAACCGAGGCCGTGCAGCGGGGCCGGGTGGTGAAGCTCGACGCCGGGGGCGCGGCCGTGAACAAGGGCGGCGGCAAGGTGGGTCTGCCCGCGGCCGGACACGGGTTCTTCGCCGGCGAGCGCGTCACCGTGGCCGGGACCACCAACTACAACGCGGCCTACACCCTGGACGAGGACACCTCCCGGAACGAGATGGTGGTCACCGCCAGCTACGTGACCGAGACCTTCGCCGGCGACGAGACCGTGGCCGCCAAGTTCTACAAGCGCGCGTGGGACCTGCCCAAGGTGCAGCCCTCGCGCATGGCCGAGGTGGAGTTCGGCTTCGACTCCGGCGCGGCCGACAACCCGGTGGACCGCCACTACGGGGCCAAGGTGGGCAAGCTGGCCTTCAACTACGGAGACGACGGCCAGCTCACCCTCGACTTCGAGATCTCGCAGAGCAAGTACCAGCAGGCCGCGGCCGTGCTCGCCTCCGACGCGGCCATCGCGGTGCTGCCCGACTGCGACTTCGGCATGTTCGAGGTGGCCGTGTACCTGGACGGCGCGCGCCTGGGCGAGGTGGAGAAGGGCTCCCTGGACCTGGGCCTGAACCTGGAGCGCAAGGCCGCCGTGGGCCAGCGCGGGGAGTACGGCAAGGTCACCGAGGGCGACCCGGCCCTGTCCGCGTCCCTGGACTGCTTCCTGGAGGACGACACGCTCCTGGCCAAGGCCCGCGCCGACACCACCGTGGAGTTCGCCATCGCCTTCTTCGGCGCGCGGGGCGAGGAGTTCTGGATCACCTACCCGGAGGCCGAGCTGAACACCGACGGCCCGCAGATCTCGGGCAAGGGCGGCATCAACGTGACCTTCGAGGTCATGGGCTTCGTGGACCAGGCCGACGCCGCGGTCCAGTTCGCCTACTTTCACCAGGTCCCGTCCATCCTGGGCGAATAGGGAGGGGCCATGCCGCAGCACAAGCAGACCATGACCCTGGACTCCGGCCGCACCGTGGAGGTCGTGCCCCTGGCCTATGAGGCGTGGGAGGACATGGAGGACCGGCGGTTGGAGGCCCTGGAGAAGATGGCCGCCCTGGGCGAGGGCCAGAAGCAGGCCGCGGAGCTGGTGGCCCTGCGCCTGCTCCGGGACCTGGACCGGTCCATGGTGGAGGCCCGGGTGCCAAGCTGGGACACGCTCAGGAAGGAGCTGTCCCGCGAGGAGTACCTGGACCTGGTGAAGCAGCTCACCGCGCGCTCGGCCCAGGAGGCCGAGCCGGAAAATTTATCCGCTGGTGGCGGTGGGTCGCCGATCCCGGCCGGGGGCGCAACTGCCGCTCCTGCCGCCGCCACGCAGCCAAGCGGCGAAGAGAGCCCGACTGCCGGGGGTGCCGCCACGCCGAACCCCTGATCCTGGCTGCCAACGCCCCGGCCGCCCGGCTCATGCTGGCCTCGGCCAGCCAGTGGCGCACCGGGGGCCTGGGCTTCGTGGGCCTGGACTACCCCGCCGTGTACCTGGTGGCCGGCACCCTGGGCCTGACCGTGGACGAACCGATGCTCCGCAAGATCCAGCTCCTGGAGGAAGAGGAGCTGGGGCGGCGCAACCGGAGGGAGTAGGTGCAAGACCTCAATACCCGCATCATCATCACCGGCCAGGACCGGGCCTCCGAGGTCTGGCGCAAGGTGGGCCTGGAGGCCGAGGGGGCCAAGCGCCGGCTCCTGGACTTCAACCACGTGGGCGGGGGACTGGTGGGCGGGCTCGCCCTGGGCGCGGCTGTCCGGGCCATCGACCAGCAGTTCAGCGCCTACGAACAGAGCCTTGCGGACATGGGCAACCTCACGGACGAGGAGGTGTCCAGGATCGCGGAGCGCATCAAGTCCCTGGGACCCGAGCTGGGCAGCTCCCGGGAGCTGGTGGCCGGGTACTACCAGACCGTATCGGCCGGCGTGAAGGACCCGGCCGCGGCCCTGGAGACCCTGGCCGGCGCGGCCAAGGCGGCCAAGGCCGGACATGTGACCCAGGACGAGATGGTGCGGGTCTCAACCAAGCTCCTGAAGGGCTACGGCGGGGAGATCCGCGACGTGACCGACGCCACGGACCTGCTCTTCGCGGTGGAGAAGGAGGGCCAGACCACGGTGCGGGAGCTGGTCCCGTACATGGGCGAGCTGGCCAACATCTCCCGCGAGGTGGGGGTGAGCGCGGAGGAGATGGGCGCGGGCCTGGCCACCATCACCCTGACCGCGGGCGACACCGCTTCGGCCGCCACCCAGTACAAGGCCGTGCTCCTTGCCCTGTACAAGCCGCAGGAGCAGATGACCCAGGCCCTGGACTCCATGGGCTACAAGAGCGGGGTGGCCATGGTCCAGGAGCTGGGCCTGGCCGGGGCGCTGGCCAAGGTGCGCGACTACGCGCAGCGGGCCGGCATTCCCCTGGGCAAGCTGGTGGAGAGCAAGGAGGCGCTCATCGGCTTCGCGGCCCTGGCCAACAACGGGTTCGCGGACTTCAACGAGCGCCTGGCCAGCATGGAGCAGCGGGCCGGGGCCACGGACCGGGCCTTCCATCGCTGGGAAGCGACCTGGGCAGGGGTCAAGGACACCTTCGAGAACACCGTGGGCAACGTGCTGGTGGAGCTGGGCGAGGAATTGGCGCCCAGAGCCAAGCAGCGCATGCAGGAACTCACGGACTACTTGAACAAGCCCGAGACCCGGGAGGGCATCGCGGAGTTGGGGCAGACCGCCGGGGACTTCGCGGAGAACCTCGCCAAGGCCGGGGTGACCGGGGTTAACATCCTCAAGGACATCGCCGACGGGTGGAACATGCTCCCCCCCCTCGTCCAACAGGTGGGGCTGTTCTCCGCCCTGTTCTTCGGCGCGAAGGGCATGGCCGTCCTTGGAATGGGCAGCCTGCTCGTGGAGGAGACCAACCGCGTCATCGAGATGGCCAAGATGCAGGCCCGTGGCGAGTTGTCCTTGTCCGAGTTCACCTTCTCCTTCGAGAGCCTGGACGAGTTGAAGCGCCGGACCGGCTCCGTCGAGGGCATGGAGAAGACCCTGGAGCGGCTGCGCAAGAAGCAGAGCGGCACGATCTGGGCCGGGGAGAAGGAGGACTACGCCCGGCAGATCGCGGAGCTGGAGCAGAAGCTCCAGGCCAAGCGGGCGCAGCAGGCCTCCGACCCGCACCGCTTGCTGCGGGACGTGGACCCCTCGCTGCTGGCCAGGAAGGCCGCCGGCGCGGCGAAGCCGGACGCTCCCCCTGTTGATGCCGCGCTCTCCAAGGAGGCGGCCAAGGCCTTGGAGAAGGTCAACGCCGAGATCGCCAAGCTGACCCTGACCCCGCACGACCTGGCCCTGTTCGAGCTGAACCAGCAGGTTGCCGATCTAACCAAGCTCCTGGGGGCCAACCATCCTCGGCTCAAGGAGTACGTGGAGCTGCGCAAGCAGGCCATCGAGGCCGACGTGATGAGCGACCCGCTGTTCCGCGACGCCTACAACAAGGCCCAGCGCGGGACCACGGCGCAGCGGCTGCTCCACGACGTGGACGCGGACGCGGTGCGCGAGGCCCAGGCCAGCTCCTTCAAGGAGCTGCACGAGCGCGACCTGCAGGTGCTCACGGACTTCGACAAGGAGTACCGCCGGGTGATTCAGGGCGAGACCGAGTTCCAACTGGAGCAGGTGGACGCCCAGGCCCGGGTGTGGCGCGAGGCCGGGGCGGACGAGGTGCGGGTGGCGCAGTGGGTGGCCGAGGAGAAGAAGAAGCTGCTCGCCCACACCTCCAGCGACTACGCCGCGGGCTGGTCCAGCGGCATGGACCAGGTCGTCAAGGACACCAAGAGCGGCTACCAGCTCATGGAGTCCCTGTCCCAGTCCACCTTCTCCTCCATGGGCGACGCCTTCGGAGACCTGTTCTACGACTCGGTGACCGGCAAGCTGAAGGACCTGGGCGACTATGTGACCAGCTTCTTCAACGCGGTGCTCCGGTCCATGTCCCAGCTCTACGGCCAGCAGATGGCCGGGGGCCTGGCCTCCGGCCTGTCCGGCTGGCTGGGCTCCTCTTCGGGCTCCCTGACCGCGTCGCAGCGGTCGCAGATGCTCTCCAACTATTCGTCCACCGGCTCCATCGCCCGGGCCGAGGGCGGCTGGATCGACGAGCCGGTGCTGGGCGTGGGCCTGGCCAGCGGCCGCACCTGGACCTTCGGGGAGCGGGGCGAGCGGGAGATGGTGACGCCCGAGAGCAAGCTGGGCGGCCGGGGGACCTACCACATCACCCAGCACTACCACATCTCCACCGGAGTGGCGGACACGGTGCGCAAGGAGGTCCGCGCGGCGGCCCCGGCCATCCAGGCCGCCACCATCTCGGCCATCGACAGCCGCAACCGGCGGGGCGGGCGGAAGTAGATGGCCATCACCTACCCGCGCACCTGGCTCGCGGACATCTTCCCGGACAAGGTTCGCCTCATCGGCCAGGCCGTGGTGTCCATGACCGCCTCGCCCTACACCAAGTCCCAGCAGGTCTACGTGTGGCCCGGCCAGGGCTGGGCCATGGAGATGACCTTCGAAGGCCTGGACGAGAACGACGGCCCCATGCTGCACGCCTTCCTGCTCTCTCTGAACGGCCGGCAGGGGACCTTCCTGCTCGGCGACCCGGGGCTTGCCACCCCCCGGGGAACCGCTCTGGGCAGCCCGGTGGTGGACGGGACGGGCCAGACCGAGCAGACCCTGGCCACCAAGGGATGGA
>JAEXTU010000261.1 GCA_023453335.1 Pseudomonadota bacterium
AAGCGGTCGGCGCCGTCGAAGGCCTTCTTCATGGCCTCGGTGTAGCGGAAGTCCAGGAAGGCCTGCCGGATCTTCTTGACCAGGTCCGGGCAGAGGTTGCTCCAGTAGCCGAAGGAGGAGGTGGGGAACTTGGCGCTGCGGTAGATGACGCGCAGGGCGTCGGCCTCCACGCGGCCGCCGCGGATCATGCGCTCATACACGTCCGAGGCCACCGCCGCGGCGTCGTAGTCGCCGTGCACCACGCCCAGCACCGACTGGTCGTGCTTGCCCGAGTAGACCACCGGGTAGTCCACGTCCGGGGTCAGGCCCAGCTTGGGGAACAGGGCGCGGGGGGCCAGGTTGCCCGAGTTGGAGGAGGCCGAGGTGTGGGCCAGCTTCTTGCCCTTGAGGTCGGTGAGGGTCTGGTACGGGCTGTCCTTCTTGACCACCACGATGAGGTTGTAGCCCTGGAACTCGTTCTCGTAGCCCTTCACCGCGATGGGCACGTAGCCGGCCAGGTTCGCCGCGAAGCAGGTGGGGCCGGTGGAGAAGCCGGCGATGTGCAGCCGGCCGGAGCGCATGGCCTCCACCTCGGCGGCGTTGGACTGCACGCTGAAGTACACCACCTTCTTGCCGGTGGCCTTGGTCAGGTATTCCTGGAAGTCGGCAAAGAGGTCCTTGTACACCGCGGGGTCCTCCACCGGGGTGTAGGTGAACACCAGGGTGCTGGGGTTGGAGCACTTGCCGGCCGGGGCGTCGTCCGCCACCAGGTCCTTGTTCTCGTCGCAGTACTGGGTGTCCAGCACGCCGCGGTTCTTGCACGTGTCCGCGGCTTGGGCCGTGGCCGCGGCCAGGGCCAGGGCCAGGATCATGAACATCGCGATCCGTTTGAACATGACAATCCTCTCTTGCCAAAAGGGTCCAGTTCCCGTTTCCGCGCGTGCCGGGCATACCACCGGGACAGGGGCCTGTCCACGGAGCGCCTAGCCGGCGTCCGCCACAAACGCCTCCGCTGCTCCTAGTGCGGTGGCCAGGGCCACCCCCGCCCCGCACTTCATGCGCATCCAGTCCGCGTGGGCCAGCACCGACCCCGCGGCGTACAGCCGGGGATGGAAGGCCCGGCCGTCCTTGCCCAGGGGGCGGAAGGCCGCGTCCACCTCCACCCCGCTCAGATTCACCGCGTGGCCGCGGGGATCGAAATAGCGGGACCGGTGCCAGTCCCGGCGCGCCGCGGGCTGGGCCACCGGCAGCCCGAACACCGTCTCCCGCACCCCGCCCCGGTCCGCGGCCAGGCCCCCGGCCAGGAAGCGGCCGGTGGCCAGCACCGCGCCGCGGCAGAACACCCGGTGTTCCTGCGGCCCGCCGGTCACGGCCAGCTCCAGCCCGTCCGGGGCCAGCCGCTCCAGGCGCAGGTTCTGCTGGCTGAACCGCACCACCCCCAGCCCGGGCAGCCGCTCCTCCACCGCCTCGCGCAGCCGGATGCCCGGGACCGAGGGGGGCAGGGTGGGAATCTCGAACACCGTGACGCCCAGGCGCGCGGCCAGGTCGTCGCGCACCCGGGCCGGCTGGTGCAGGCCCAGGAGCGCGGGCAGGCCCACGCTGGCCGCATCGCCCAGGTGCGGGCGCAGGGCCGCGGCCAGGGCCTCCCGGAACCGGGGCAGCTCCAGGTCGCGGGCCGCGTTCTCGGCATACAGCTCCCCGCCCTCGTGCCCCGGGAAGGCGAGGCGCAGGCTGCGCAGGCCGGGCCAGGCCGGGGCCAGGTTGGCCGCGATCTGGGCCGCGCTGTAGCCGTTGAGTCCGGTGAAATCCACCAGCAGGCAGGGCTCCTGCGCGGCGAGGAGCGCTTCGAATCCCGCGGTGGTCTCCGGCGCGGCGAAGCTGCGCTTGAGGGTCCCGGCGGGCGAGGGCAGCACCAGGTTGCGGCCCTCGGCCAGCCGGTGGGGCAGGCCGCAGTCCGCCAGGAAGTCCAGCCAGCGGGTGAAGGCCTCGTGGATGCGCGCGGGCGGGGTCAGGCGGTAGGGGTGGCCGGGGTGCGCGGCCAGGAGCGCGGGCAGACCGGCCAGGGGGTCCTCCACCCGCTGCGCCGGCAGGCCTTCTTCGGTGGGCGGGATGGCGCCCAGGAGGTCGAAATAGCCGCTGGTGTAGGCCATGGCCCCGGACCCGCCGGCCTGGGCCACGGACAGCCCGGCCTGGGCCGCGAAGAGCGCGGCCGCGGTGCCGGCCAGGCCCGCGCCGATGACCGCCAGGTCGCATTCCAGGCGGGGGCTCACGGGTCCAGCTCCAGGCCGAGGAGCCCGCAGTGCAGGGCCTCGGCCAGTTCGGCCTGGCGCAGCTGGCCGCCCCAGAGCACCGGGGCCTGGCCCCTGAAGCGCTCGGCCAGGAAGTCGCGCAGGCGGTCCAGGCCCTGGCCGGGCAAAAACGCGCCGCGGTCGTGCAGGTGGGCCGCGGCCCGCAGGCCGCAGAAGGCCCCCTGGCAGGCGCCCTTGCCCAGGCGGGAGCGCACGCCCAGGGCCATGAGGCTGGGGTCGGCCTCCCGGTCGCGGCAGGAGTCCATGACCTCGTCCACGGCCCGGGCCGAGACCATCTCGCACTCGCACAGGAGCGGGGCGTCCTCCTCGGGGTGGGCGGCCCAGTCCCGAGGGGCGCGGCCGGGCTCGGTCCACTCGCACACTGCGGACTCGGCCAGGGGTTCGCCGGCGGTCCGGCAGGGCGCGTCCACCCCCAGCCGCCGGGCGGCCAGGTCCGCGGCCTTCTCGGCCATGAGCCGGAAGGTGGTGAGCTTGCCGCCGGTGATGGTCAGAAAATTCTCCAGGCCTGCGTCGGTGTGGTCCAGGAGCGCGAAGCCCCGGCTCTGGGTGCGGTCGTCGCCGTGCGCGTCGCTGCCCGGCAACAGCGGCCGCACCCCGGCATAGGCCCGGATGTAGCGCACGGTCTGCAGGGTCGGGATGAGGGCCGCGCCCTCGGCGATGTTGCGGTCCACCTCCGCGGCCGTGGGCCGGCAGCGGTCCGGGTGGTCCAGTCGGGTGCTGGTGGTGCCCAGGATGGACACCGTGCCGCCGGGGACCAGGATGTCACCGTCCCCGGGCCGGCGCAGCCGGTTGAGCACCCGGGCGGCCAGGCGCTCGGCGGTCACCAGCAGGGTGCCGCCCGAGGCCAGCATGGGCAGGGAGACGCCGGCCAGGCCGGCCACCTTGCCGGCCCAGGCCCCGGAGGCGTTCAGCACCTGCTCGGCCTCGATGGCCAGATCCCGGCCTGCGGCCTGGTCGCGGCAACGCACCCGCACGATGCGGCCCTTGGAAATATCGAAGCCCACCACCCGCACCCCGCGCAGGAGCGTGCTGTTGGCCAGGGCGCGGGCCTGGGCCAGGTTCTCCAGGCTGAGCTTGAAGGGGTCCACCGCGGCGTCGGGCACCGCGAAGGCGGCGATGGTGGCGGGGGAGAGGGCGGGCTCCAGCTCCCGGGCCTCGACCGGGGAGAGCGGGGTGGCCGCGATGCCGGCCCGGGCGCAGAGGCCGGGGAAGTCTGCGATGTAGGCCTCGTCGTCCCCGGCCACCGCGGCGAAGATGCCGCCGCAGTCCTCCACGCACTGGGGGGCCAGGCGCTTGAGCAGTGCGCCCTCGACTCGGCACTCGGCGGCCGCGGCCGGGTCGCTGTACACGTAGCGTGCGCCGCTGTGCAGCAGGCCGTGGTTGCCGCCCGAGGCCCCGGCGTTCACGTCCCGCTTCTCCAGGACGATGCTTCCGATGCCCCGCAGGGCCAGGTCGCGGGCAAGGCCGGTGCCGGTGACGCCGGCGCCGATGATGAGGGCCTGGGTGCGGTGGGCAGCCGTTGCGGGCACAAATCCTCCGTAACCAAATCGCCTCAAGAAGTGCCAGAAATCATCGGGTTAGGCAACGGCTTTCCTTCCCGGGGATATGGGGATAACATATAGTGATACGGGGATTTTTCTCGAAATAATCCAGCCCGGGAGCCGATAATGACCGTCACAATCAGCGCCGCGTCCAGCTTCAAGAAGAAGGCCCTGGAGCTGCTGGGCCAGGGAGACACCTACGACCTGTGCGTGTCCTGCGGCCTGTGCTCCTCGGCCTGCCCGGCCTCGGGACTGGAGCGCATGGACCCCCGCAAGTTCGTGCGCCTGGCCGCCCTGGGCATGGACCACCTCCTGGAGGCCACCCCCTGGGTCTGGATGTGCACCCTGTGCCGGCGCTGCACCCACGTCTGCCCCATGCAGATCGACATCCCGGCCCTGGTCTACTACGCCCGCTCCCGCTGGCCGCGGGACAAGCGGCCGCGGGGCATCCTGGGCTCCTGCGACGCGGCGCTGAAAAACGACTCCTGCGCGGCCACCGGGGTGAGCAGCCAGGACTTCTGCTTCGTGGTGGAGGACGTGCTGGCCGAGGTCCGGGAATCTTCCGAGCGCTTCGAGAATCTGAAAGCTCCGGTGGATCGCCAGGGTGCGCACTTCTTCCTGAACCAGAACTCCCGGGAGCCCACCACCGAGCCCGACGAGATGGCCCCGCTCTGGAAGATACTCAACTACGTGGGCGCAGACTGGACCTACGCCAGCCTGGGCTGGGCCGCGGAAAACTACTGCATGTTCGCGGCCGACGACGCGGGCTGGGAGGAGATCGTGCGGCGCAAGGTGCGGGCGGTGGAGGGCCTGGGGGCCAAGGTCTGGCTCAACACCGAGTGAGGGCACGAATTCTACGCGGTCCGGGCCGGACTGCAACGCTTCAGGATCACGCCCTCCTTCCGCCTGGAGAGCATCATCACCTGGTACGCCCGCTGGGTCCGGGAGGGGAAGCTTCCGGTGAACGCGGACTGGAACCGGGACAACGTGACCTTCACGGTGCAGGACCCCTGCCAGCTGGTGCGCAAGTCCCTGGGCGACGCCGCGGCCGAGGACCTGCGCTTCGTGACCCGGATGGTGGTGGGGGAGAAGAACCTGGTGGAGATGCGGCCGAACCGGTCCAACAACTACTGCTGCGGGGGTGGGGGCGGGGCCCTGCAGGCCGGGTACCCCCGGCAACGGCGGGCCTACGGCCGGCGCAAGGCCGAGCAGATCGAGGCCACCGGCGCGCGCTACGTGGTGGCTCCCTGCCACAACTGCCACTCCCAGATCGGGGACCTGGCCGCGCACACCGGGGGCGCCTGGCGGCCGGTGCACCTCTGGACCCTCATCTGCCTGTCCCTGGGCCTGCTCGGTGAGAACGAGCAGGAGCACCTGGGCGAGGATCTGCGCCGCGCCTGCTGGTAGAGATCAGCCCGAATTGCGGGGATCGGGGAAGCGCAGCCGGCGCTTGGACACCGGGGCCTTGACCGGGTAGATGGCATTGGCCCGGGTCCACCAGCCCGGGACCTCGGTGGCGGAGAGTTCGATGCGGGTCACGAACTTGATGCTCTTGTAGCCCAGGTCAAAGGGGCAGACCAGGCGGGCCGGGGCCCCGTGCCCGTCGTCCAGGGGACGGCCCCGGCGCTCCAGGGCCAGCAAATAGCCCAGCCGGGGGTCGCGCAGGTCGGCCAGGGGCAGGCACTCCACGTAGTGGTCCAGGCCGCCGGGCTTGCCGTGGGTGGTCCCCAGGGCGTGGAACACCGCGTACCTGGCCTCGGGCCGGGGCCGCGCCAGATCCAGCAGGGTGTCCAGGCCTGGGCCGGACCAGGGCACGTCGTAGAGCGACCAGCCCTCCACGCAGTGGAAATCCGAGCGCTGCTCGCGCCGGGGCAGGCCGGCCAGGGCCGGGTAGTCCAGGTTCACGGGCTGCCCCACCAAGCCGTCCAGGACCAGGCGGTAGGGCTCGCGCCGGCCGTCGGAAAAGGCCACCTCGCCGCGGGCGTGGTCGAAGGCAAAACGGGCCTCCACGGTGCGCACCGACTCCCCGTCGTCCAGGTCGTCCGGGGGCGCACCCGCCCCAGGACCGGGCCAGGCCCGGGCCAGGGGCGGCCAGGCGGCCATGGACCCGGCCAGGGCCAGGGCCTTGAGCGCGCGGCGGCGGCCGGGACGGAATGGGGGGGGAATGCGGGCCATGGCGTTCTCCTCTCCCTCTCAGGATGGGTCCGCCCCGGAATCTGTCAAGGCGCGGCTGCGCTCAGGCCGGGTTGGCGGCCAGTTCCTGCCTCCGGGCCAGGTCCGGGAACAGGCGCATCCACAGAGCCACCACCACCAGGGTGGCCACCCCGCCCAGCACCACCGCGGGCACCGTGCCGAACCAGGCCGCGGTGACCCCGGACTCGAACTCGCCGAGCTGGTTGGACGCGCCGATGAAGATGAAGTTCACCGCGCTCACCCGGCCCCGCATCTCGTCCGGGGTCTCCAACTGCACCAGGGAGGAGCGGATGACCACGCTCACCATGTCCGCGGCCCCCTGCACCAGGAGCGCCACCAGGGACAGGTAGAAGGAGGTGGAGAGCCCGAAGGCCACCACCGTGGCCCCGAACAGGGCCACCGAGGCGAACATGGTGTGGCCCACCCGGCGCCTAAGGGGCCAGCGGGCGAGGGCCAGGGACATGGCCAGCGCGCCCGCGGCCGGGGCCGCGCGCAGCACGCCCAGGCCCCAGGGCCCGCAGTGCAGGATGTCCTTGGCGAAGATGGGCAACAGCGCCGTGGCCCCGCCCAGGAGCACCGAGAAGAGGTCCAGGGAGATGGCCCCCAGGAGCACCGGCTGCTTCCATATGTACGTGATGCCGCCGAACACCGAGGCCAGGGTGGCGGGCTCGCGGCGGGGCGGGGCCGCCACGGTGCGGATGGAGGCGAACAGGAAGCAGGCGCAGAGGAAGCAGGCCGCGGCCACGCCATACACCACCTCCGGCCCGGCCACGTAGATCACCCCGCCCAGGGCCGGGCCGGCGATGGCCCCGAACTGCCGGGCGGAAGCGGCCAGGGACAGGCTGCGCGGCAGGTCCCGGGCCGGGACCAGGGCCGGGAGCAGGGCCGCGGCCGTGGGGCTCTCGAAGGAGCGCGCCGCGCCCAGGAGCAGGGAGCAGGCCAGAATGCCGGTCTCGCCAAGCACGTGGGTCACGCTGCCCACTGCCAGAACCAGGGCCAGGAATCCTTCCAGGCCCAGGCACAGGGCCACGATACGCCGCCGGTCGAAGCGGTCAGCCACGTGCCCCACCACCAGGGTGAGCAAAAACTGGGGCAGGAACTGGGCCAGGCCCACCAGGCCCAGGCTCATGGCGCTCCCGGTGAGGTCGTAGATCTGCCAGCCCACGGCGATGACCAGCATGTTGTAGGCGATGAACGAGCCGGACTGGCCGGCCACGAAGCGGAGGAGGGCCGAGGTGGGCCCGGACTGGTTCATCGGAGACTCACGGCAAAGGCGGCGGACGCGGCGTCCGGAGCGGCGGTTAGAGGTGCCAGGGAACGTGCGTCTGGAAATCTATGCCCTTTTCCGGCCAGGGTAAAGTGCATGGCCCGCAATGAAGCAGGGGGCCGGACCTGCGTCCGACCCCCTGTTGTTCTTTTGGTAGCGGGGCTAGGATTTGAACCTAGGACCTTCGGGTTATGAGCCCGACGAGCTGCCGTGCTGCTCCACCCCGCAACGCTGTGAAGGGGGGTATGTACGCACCGGGAGGGGGGTTGTCAACCCCCGTTGCCATCATTTCCGAAATCCCGTATCCAGGCCCCGTCATGACGCCCATCCGCTCCCTCACCCTGGTGATCCCGGTCTACAATGAAGAGGAAAACCTCGACATCCTGACCGACGAGATCCTGGCCGCGCTGACCCCCACCGGCCGCGACTTCGACATCCTCTACGTGGACGACGGCTCCTCGGACGGCTCCCTGGCCGTGCTGCGCCGCCTGGCCAGCCGCGAGCCCCGGGTCCATTACCTCGCCTTTGCCGCCAACCGCGGCCAGTCCGCGGCCTTCGGCGCGGGGTTCGCCGAGGCGAGGGGCGAGTTCGTGGCCACCCTGGACGCGGATTTGCAGAACGATCCCGGGGACCTGCCGGCCATGCTCGCCCTGGCCGAGCGGGAGGACGCGGACATGGTCATCGGCTGGCGGCACCAGCGCCAGGACACCGCCTGGAAGAAGTTCGGCTCCCGCCTGGGCAACTGGGTGCGCAACGGCCTGACCCGGGAAACCGTGCACGACACCGGCTGCTCGCTCAAGCTCATGCGCACCGCCACCGCCCGTAGCCTGCCCATGGCCTTCAAGGGCATGCACCGCTTCCTGCCCACCCTCATGAAGCTGCACGGCGCCAGGGTTATGGAGGTCAAGGTCAACCACCGCCCCCGCCGCTTCGGGGTCTCCAAGTACGGGAATTTCCGCCGCGCCTGGGAAGGCTTCCAGGACCTGCTGGTGGTGCGCTGGATGCAGAACCGGCACCGGCCCCACCAGGTCAAGGAACGCGGCTAGCGTCCCGCCGGGTCGCCCCATGCGCATTCTGGCCGAAACCTGGCTCCCCCTGCTGGCCCTGGCCGGCCAGCTCCCCTTCTTTCTCCTGCGCCTGCGGGAGGCCTCACCCCGCGCCGAGGTGTTGGCCTTCCGCGCGGCCCTGGCCGGGGCCGGCCTGGGCCTCATCCTGGCCCTGCGCGATGCGGACGTGACCCTGCTCATCGGGCAGCTGGCGGCCCTGTGCGTGCTCGTCCGCCTGCGCCGGGCCAACCGCGCCGGGAGCGCCGGGAGCTAGCCATGGAGCGTCGCCACCTGCGCGCCCTGCTCAAGGGCCTGGCCTTCATCGCCGGGTTCGCGGTGCTGGGCCTGGCCGCCCGGCAGCTGGGCCTGGAGCACATCCTGGACGAGCACTGGATCGACAGCGAGGTGCGCGGGCACGGCCTGCACGGGGTGGCCCTGTTCACCGGCCTGGGCGCGCTCATCATGGGCCTGGGCCTTCCCCGCCAGTTCGTGTGCTTCCTGGGCGGCTACGCCTTCGGGTTCTGGAACGGGACCGGCCTGTCGCTGGCGGCCTCGGCCGCGGGCTGCGTCCTGGCCTTCGCCTACGCCCGGTTCCTGGGCCGCGGCCACCTGGCCGGGCGGCTGGGCCGGCGGGTGCGCCGCGCGGACGAGGCTTTCAGCGCCGCGCCTTTCACCATGACCATGGTCATCCGCTTCCTGCCGGTGGGCTCCAACCTGCTCACCAACCTGCTGGCCGGCCTGTCCTCGGCCCCCATGTGGCCCTTCGTGGCCGGCTCCACCGTGGGCTACGTGCCGCAGACCGTGATCTTCGCGCTGCTGGGCAGCGGCTTCCAGGTGGACCCCACCTGGCGCATCGGCCTGTCCATCCTTCTCTTCCTGCTCTCCACCTGGGTGGGCGTGGCCCTGTACCGCCGGCACAAGAAGGCCGCGGATCTGGCCGCGGCCACGGAGAACGGAGAGGAGAACGCCTAGCCCGGCGCTCGATCGAGTTTAAGTCGTCGCGCCAGCGCGAGCCAGACCGCCCCGGCCACCGCCAGCCCCAGCAGCCAGCCCATGATCACGTCGCTGGGGTAGTGCTTGCCCAGGTAGACCCGGGACAGGCCCACCAGGGCCGGGAACAGCCACACCCAGCGCCGGCCCCGCAGCCCGGCCAGGAGCAGGAAGGCCACCCCGGCCGCGGCCGCGCTGTTGGCCGCGTGGGCGGACACGTAGGAGCTGCCCGGTTCCGGGGCCGGGGCGAAGTCCGGGGGCCGCACATGCCAGGCCCC
>JAEXTU010000327.1 GCA_023453335.1 Pseudomonadota bacterium
TGTTCCTGGGCGGCTGGCTGTGCCTGGGCAAGGTGGACGGGGTGGTCTCCGGCCAGGGCCAGGTGGCGCCCGACGGCCAGGTCAAGGTCATCCAGCCCATGGAGACCGGGGTGGTGAGCGCCATCAACTGCCGCCCGGGCGACGCTGTGCGCCGGGGTGACGTGCTGGTGGAGATCGACCCCTCGGCCACCGCCCCGGCCCTGGAGTCTTCCCGGGAGAAGCTGCGCATCCTGCAAATCGAGGTGGAGCGCCTCACCGCCACCCTGGCCAACCGGCCCTTTAACCCGGACCCGAACAAATACGGCGCAGACTTGGCGCACCTGCAGAAGCAGACCTACGACGCCGCGGTCACCGGATTCGCCAAGCTCATCGCCGGCAAGCGCGACGAGCTGCGCCGGGTGGAAGAGCAGACCGCCGCGGCCCGCACCGAGGGCAAGCGGTTCGAATCCCTGCTGGCCGTGGGGCGGGAGCGCGAGGCAAGGCTTGCCAAGGTCCTGGACCTCATTGCCCGCGACGACTACGAGAAGCTGCGCCAGGAGATCATCAACAACGAGAAGGGGCTGGAAGAGCAGGAGAGCAAGCTCCGCGAGCTGGCCCACCAGCGCAGCCAACTGGAGAACGACATCGCCTACGCCACCCAGGACTTCCGCAACAAGAACTTCGCGGAGCTGGCCGACCGGCGCAAGCAGGAGGCGGACCTGCGGGCCGAGCTGGAGCGGGTGGACTTCATGCGCCGCAAGCAGTCCCTGGTCTCGCCGGTGGACGGACACGTGAACGAGGTGTTCGTGACCACCGTGGGCGGGGTGGTGACCCCGGCGGAGAAGCTCCTCACCGTGGTGCCCCAGGGCACGCCGCTGCTGGTGGAGGCCCTGGTCCTGAACCGGGACATCGGCTTCGTGGAGCCGGGCATGCCGGTGACCCTCAAGGTGGACGCCTTCGATTTCCAGAAATACGGGGTGCTGAAGGGCCAGGTGAAGCAGATCTCCAAGGACAGCATCAAGGACGAGAAGCTGGGCCAGGTCTACCGGGTCTACGTCACCCCCCTGGAGCACAGCCTCCGGGCGGAGGGCCGCGAGGTCTCCCTGTCCACCGGCCTCACGGTGACCGCCGAGGTCAACGTGGGCCGGCGGCGCATCATCGAGTTCTTCATCTACCCCCTCATCAAGTACCTGGACGAGGGCCTCTCAGTGCGGTAGCCGGTCCGGACGCCGGCCGGGGAGGGGGCTTGCCAAGTTCCGGCAAAAGGTATACTGCTCACTCCCTTGTTTGAACCCATTGGCCGGCTATACCGTTCGCGGGGACGTCGGCCCCTCATACCGGAGGATCCCATGAAGGAAGGCATTCATCCCCAGATCCACAAGGCCACCATCAAGTGCGCCTGTGGTTTCGAGATCGAGGCCCTGACCACCAAGGGCAAGACCATGGAAGTGGAAATCTGCTCCAACTGCCACCCGTTCTTCACCGGCAAGCAGCGGCTGATCGACACCGCCGGCCGCATCGACCGGTTCCGCAAGAAATACGCCAAGACCGGCGACAAGCAGGAAAAGTCGCTACCCGGCCCGCGGGCCGGACGGGAGGGCCGCAGGCTCCGCCCGGGCATCGCCCGGGGAGCGCGCGGCCCTTTCCTTTTCCCGGACGCGTACTATATCCTTACCCTATGCACGAACGCACCGGACTTCTCGGCCGCCTGGCCCTCGCCCTGGCCCGCCTCCTGGCCCTGGCCCCCGCCACCGTGGGCGGCCAGGCGGTGATGGAAGGGGTCATGATCCGCAACCGCGACCGGCTGGCCATCGCCGTGCGCAAGCCGGACGGCAGCATCGTGCTGGAACTGCGGCCCTGGTACACCCTGGCCCCCTGGCCCTGGCTGCGCAAGCCCGTCGTGCGCGGGTTCCCGGTGCTCGTTGAGACCCTCATCAACGGGGTCAAGGCCCTCAACTTCTCCGCGGAGATCGCGGTGGAGGAGGAGGGCGGGGGCGAGGGCAAGGCCGGCGGCGAGATCAAGCCCTGGCAGTTGGCCCTCACCCTGGCCGCGGCCATCGGCCTGGCCCTGTTCCTGTTCGTGGTCCTGCCCCACCTGCTGTCCCTGGGCCTGAACGTCCTGGGCTGGAGCGGGGACACCAGCTCCCTGTCCTTCCACGTGTGGGACGGGGCGTTCAAGATGGCGGTGTTCCTGGGCTACCTGGCCGCGGTCTCCCTGGTGCCGGACATCCGCCGGGTGTTCCAGTACCACGGGGCCGAGCACAAAGCCATCTGGGCCTACGAATCGGGCGGGGAGCTCACCCCGGACGGGGCGCGGGGCTTCAGCCGCCTGCACCCGCGCTGCGGCACCGCGTTTCTGCTCTTCGTGCTGTCCATCTCCATCCTGCTGCACGCGGTGCTCATTCCCGGACTCACCGCCCTGTGGGCTCCCGGGGGCGCGGTGCTCCGCCAGACCTACATCGTGGCGGTCAAGTTCCTGCTCATGATCCCGGTGAGCGCCCTGGCCTACGAGCTGATCCGCTACGCCGGGCGCAAGACCGACACCCTGCTCTGCCGCACCCTGTGCTGGCCCGGCCTGGCCATGCAGCGGCTCACCACCTTCGAGCCCGACGACTCGCAGCTGGAAGTGGCCCTGGCCGCCCTCAAGTGCGCCACCTCTGACCGGAAGTAACCCATGTTCGCCAAGCTGGAATCCATCGAGCGCAAGTACGAGGACCTGGAGAAGCAGCTCTCCGCCCCGGACGTCTTCGACGACCAGGAGCGCTACCGCAAGCTCACCAAGGCCCATTCCGACCTGGGCGAGGTGGTGGCCGCCTTCCGGGAATACCGCGTCGCGGAGCAGGCCAAGGCCGACAACGAGGAGCTCCTGTCCGACAGCGACAAGGACATCCGCGAGCTGGCCCGCGCCGAACTGGACGAGCTCAAGGCGAAACTGCCCGAGCTGGAGGAGAAGCTGCGCATCCTGCTCCTGCCCAAGGACCCCCTGGACGAGAAGAACGTCATCCTGGAGGTGCGGGCGGGCACCGGCGGCGAGGAGGCGGCCCTGTTCGCGGCCGAGCTGTTCCGCATGTACCTGCGTTTTGCCGAGGCCAAGGCCTGGAAGGCGGAGATGCTCTCCGAGTCCGAGAGCGCCACCGGCGGGTACAAGGAAGTGGTGGCCTCCATCTCCGGGGACCGGGTGTACTCCCGGCTCAAGTTCGAGTCCGGCACCCACCGGGTGCAGCGGGTCCCGGCCACCGAGTCCCAGGGCCGCATCCACACCTCGGCGGTCACCGTGGCCATCCTGCCCGAGGCCGAAGAGGTGGACGTGCACATTGCGGCCGAGGACCTGCGCATTGACGTGTACCGTTCCTCCGGGCCGGGCGGCCAGAGCGTGAACACCACCGACTCGGCCATCCGGGTCACCCACATCCCCTCGGGCCTGGTGGTCACCTGCCAGGACGAGAAGAGCCAGCACAAGAACAAGGCCAAGGCCATCAAGGTGCTGCGCGCCCGCCTGCTCCAGGCCGAGCAGGACAAGGCCCACGCCGAGCAGGCCGCGGCGCGCAAGGCCCAGGTGGGCAGCGGCGACCGCTCCGAGCGCATCCGCACCTACAATTTCCCGCAGGGCCGGGTCACCGACCACCGCATCGGGCTGACCCTCTACAACCTTGCCGCGGTGATGGAAGGCGCCCTGGACGAGATCGTGGACGCCCTGGTGGCCCACTACCAGGCCGAGGCCCTGAAGCAGCAGGCCGACGAGGCGTGAGCCCCTCCGCCCCCACGGTCCGGGAGATCCTGCACAAAAGCACGGCCTTCCTGGCTGAGCGGGGCGTGGACTCCCCGGCGCTCTCGGCCCAACTCCTGCTGGGCAAGGCCCTGGGCCTGTCCCGCCTGGACCTGCTCCTGCAATGCGACCGGCCGCTCGGCGAGGCGGAGCTGGCCGCGGCCCGGGAACTGGTGCGCCGCCGCGGCCGCGGCGCGCCCTCGGCCGACCTCCGGGGCGAAAAGGAATTCTTTGGCCTGGCCTTTGCCGTGTCCCCGGCCTGCCTCATCCCCCGTCCCGAGACCGAGCACCTCGTCGAGGAGGCCGAGGTCCGCTTCCCCCGCGACGCGGTCCTGGCCTTTGCCGACCTGGGCACGGGCAGTGGCTGCCTGGCCGTGGCCCTGGCCGTGCGCTTTGCCCAGGCCCGGGGCCTGGCGGTGGACCTCTCGGCCGAGGCCCTGGCCGTGGCCCGGGAGAACGCGGCCCGGCACGGGGTGGGGGAGCGGCTGGACTTCCGGCTGGGCGATTTCGCGGACCTGGCGGCCCTGGGCGTGGCCCGGGCCGGCCTGGACCTCATCGTGGCCAATCCGCCCTACGTGTCCGAGGCCGAGTACGCCCAGGTTTCGTCCGAGGTGCGGGACTTCGAGCCCTCCTGCGCCCTGACCCCCGGCCCCAGCGGCCTGGAGGCCATCCGGGCACTGGCCCCGGGCGCGCGGGCCGCGCTCCGGCCCGGGGGCTGGCTGCTCCTGGAAATGGGCTGGACCCAGGCCGCGGCGGTGCGGGACATCCTCGCGGCCGCCGGCTTCGCCGAGGTCCTCATC
>JAEXTU010000409.1 GCA_023453335.1 Pseudomonadota bacterium
CGTGTACCGACACGAAGGCATCCTCCTGTACAGGTTGACAAAAATCGAATGGATGGGGAATCCTACGGATGAACAGAAGTTACCTAGCGGGGGGGCGCGGCCGGGTCAAGGGGAAGAGGTGCGGCAAATCGGCCGGGCGTTCCCTTTTTTCCGGAAGGCTGCTACCCTCCACAGCGCGTCATGCATGTTCGCGGAATGGAGGACCTGCCATGAAACCCGTTCTCGCCTGCGCATCCGTCCTGCTGCTCGCCGCGGCCCTGGCCTCGGCCGCACTCGCCGAGGACCTGGGGGCCCGGGTGGCCACGGTCTGCTCCGCCTGCCACGGCGTGGGGCGGGTCTGCGCCAAGCTGGGCAGCAACCAGGACTACTGGAAGGCCACCGTGTCCCGGATGGTCGTCAACGGCGCTGATCTGCCGGGCGGTGAGGCCGGCCCCCTGGCCGCCTACCTGGCCGGGCAGACCTCGGCCGCCGCGCCGTTCTGCAAGTAGAGGCGTCGCGCCACCGGGCGCGCAGTGTGTGACCGCAACCCGAAGCCAACCCATTCAGCGAGGACATCCCCATGAAACGTCTGCTCTTCCTGGCTTCGCTCCTGGTGCTCGGCCTCTCCCTGGGCGTGGCCCAGGCCGACGACCCCTCGGCCCAGATCGCGGCCGCCTGCTCCAAGTGCCATTCCCTGGACCGGGTCTGCAGCAAGCTGGGCGCGGACACGGCGGCCTGGACCACGACCATCAGCCGCATGCAAGGCAAGGGCGCGGCGGTGGCCGCCGACCAGATCCCGGCCTGGGCCGGCTACCTGGCCAGCCTGGCCAAGGCCAAGGCCCCGTTCTGCAACTAAGGGGATTGCCATGCCGCCGGTGCTGGTCTACATGACCGCGGCGAGCGCGGACGACGCGGCGCGCATCGGCCGCGCCCTGGTGGAGCGCCGCCTGGCCGCCTGCGCCAACCTCCTGGGGCCCATCCGGTCCTTCTACTGGTGGGACGGCGCGGTGCAGGACGACGCCGAGGTGGCCTTCATCGCCAAGACCCGCTCCGAGCTGGTCCCGGAACTCACCGCCGCAGTCAAGGCCATGCACCCGTACACCGTGCCCTGCGTGGCGGCCCTGCCCATCACCGGCGGCAACCCCGACTTCCTGGCCTGGATCGAGGCCGAAACCTGCAAGGAGTGAACCCCCGCATGCGCATCTACGTCTCAGGCTCCCTGGCCTTCGACCGGATCATGAGCTTTCCCGGCAAGTTCTCCGACCACATCCTGCCGGACAAGATTCACATCCTGAACGTCTGCTTCCTGGTCAACGGCCTGGACGAGCGCTTCGGCGGCACCGCGGGCAACATCGCCTATTCCCTGGCCCTGCTCGGCGAGAAGCCGGTCATCGCCTCCAGCGGGGGCAAGGACTTCGGCCCCTATGCCGAGCGGCTCACCGGCCTGGGCCTGTCCCTGGAGGGCGTGCGCCTGGTGGAGGACGAGTTCACCGCCGGGGCCTACATCACCACCGACCAGTCGGACAACCAGATCACCGGCTTCAACCCCGGGGCCATGAAGCACAAGTCCGGGTACAAGCCCGCGCCCGGGCCGGAGGCCTCCCTGGCCATCGTGTCCCCGGGCAACCTCCAGGACATGCTCGATTACCCGGCCCTGTACCGCAAGCAGGGCATCCCCTACATCTTCGACCCGGGCCAGAACATCACCGCGCTTACCGGCGACCAGCTGCTCTCGGCCATCGCCGGGTCCCGCGCCCTGGTCACCAACGACTACGAGCTGCAGCTCATCCTGAACGCCACGGGCAAGACCCGCGAGGACCTCCTGGGCATGACCTTGGCCCTGGTCACCACCCTGGGCGAGCACGGGTCCATCGTGGCCGAGGCGGGCAAGGAGACCAAGGTCAAGCCGGCCAAGCCCAAACAGGTGGCCGACCCTACCGGCGCAGGCGACGCCTTCCGGGCTGGGCTCATCAAGGGCCTGTGCCTGGGCCGCTGCCTGGCCGACGCCGCGCTGTTGGGCTCCACCTGCGCGGCCTACTGCGTGGAGAAGCTGGGCACCCAGGAGCACAGCTTCACCGAGGCGGAGTTCTGGGCCCGGCACAAAGAAAGCTTTGGAACCGCGTAAGCAGCAGGGCGTCTGACCCGCCCCCCGGGGGGAGCCATGATCGACCTGACCCTGGAGAACCTGGAGCGCTTTCTCAGGAAGGCCCTGGGCGCGGACGCCACGCTCACCGGGGTGGGGACCCTGGGCGACCTCTCGGGCCAGGGCATGAAGGAGTTCGGCTACGGCAAGCCGCTGCTCCTGGCCTATGCCCGCAAGGGCCAGGCCGGGTCGGCGGTGCTCTCCGTCATGCGCGGCGACCGCTACGGCCACCAGGACCCCTGGGACCGCGCCCGGGTGCTCCTGTTCCAGTACGCCGCGGGCCGGACCATGGAGGGCCACGCCCGGCCCCTGGCCGTGGGCTACGTGGACACGGCCGGCCAGCTCCGGCCCATCAAGGACCCGGCCGACTATTTCCTGCTCACCGAGAAGGTCGAGGGCCACGACTACTACCTGGACCTGGAGCGGATCCGCGGGAATAAGGGCAAGGAAGGGGTGTTTAGGTCCGCGGACCTGGAGCAGGTGCGGCTCTTCGCCCGCTGGCTGGCCCGGGTGCACGCGGACAAGAAGGACGACCCGGACCGCTACCTGCGCCGGGTGCGCAACCTGGTGGGCGACTGTGAGTGCTGCTTCGGCCTCGTCGACGGCTACCCGCACCCCTACGCCGAATACCCGCCCGAGCGGTTCATCGCCCTGGAGAAGCGGCTGGTGGACTGGCGCTGGAAGCTCAAGGGGTATGCCCATCGGCTCTGCGCGGTGCACGGGGACTTCCACCCCTGGAACGTGCTGGTGCGCGAGGGCGGGGAGTTCTCGGTGCTGGACCGCAGCCGGGGCGAATGGGGTGAGCCCGCCGACGATCTGGCCTGCATGAGCATCAACCTGCTCCTCTTCGGACTGGGCGAGAAGCCGGTGGTCGGGGGGCATTTCCTGGGCATGTTCCTGGCCTTCTGGCAGGAGTACCTGGACCTCACCGGCGACCAGGAGATGCTGGAGGTGGCCGCGCCCTTCTTCGTGTTCCGCGCCCTGGTCATCGCCTCGCCCCAGTGGTATCCCCACCACCCGTCCGCGGTGCGGCAGGGGCTCTTCCGGCTCATGGAGAACGTGCTGGAGGACCGGCACTTCAATTACGCGGACATAAATTCATACATGGAATAGGCGGGGCGGGTGATGGCCGAGGGTGTCGCGGTCTGGGTGGTGGGCCTGCCCGGCTCGGGCAAGAGCAACCTGGCCAAGGCCGTGGCCGAGGCCCTGGCGGAGTGGGGCTTCGACGCCGAACTGCTCCAGATGGACGAACGGCGCAAGGTCTATTTCCCGCAGCCCAAGTACAACGCGGCCGAGCGCGAGGAGGCGTACCGGTTGTTTGCGGAGGAGGCGGCCAAGCTTGTGCAGCAGGGCCTGGCCGTGGTCATGGACGGCTCGGCCTACAAGGTCGCCTTCCGGGAGTACGCCCGCTCCCTGATCCCCAGGTTCTGCGAAATCTACGTCCAATGCTCCCTGGCCACGGCCATCGCCCGCGAGACAAAACGGCCCCAGGGCCTGGTCAAGGCCAGGCTCTACCAGCAGGCCCTGGAGCGCCAGGCCACCGGCAAGCCGGTCCCCGGCCTGGGCGAGGTCATCGGCGTGGACACCCCCTTCGAGGAGAACCCCCGGGCGGAGTTCACCATCAACAACGACGCCATCCCCAAGCAGGAGACCCGGGAACGCACCCTGGCCTTTCTCCGAGCCTGGCTGTCGGATTTCGGCTTGACCCCGCCGGCCGGGTGATTATTGTCCCGGCCCATGCGGTTCCACGTCATCACCTTCGGGTGCCAGATGAACGCCCATGAGTCGGACTGGATTTCCCGCGCCCTGGTGGCGCGGGGGTGGGAGTCCGTGCCCGAAGGCGAGGCCCTGGCCTACGTGGTCAACACCTGCTCGGTGCGGGACAAGCCCGAGCAGAAGGTCTACAGCCAGCTCGGCCGGCTGGCCCCCTATGCGGCCGCCGACCCGCGGGTGTTCGTGGCCGTGGGCGGGTGCGTGGCCCAGCAGCTGGGCAGCCGGCTCCTGGAGCGCTATCCCTTCGTGCGCCTGGTCTTCGGCACCGACCAGGTGCATGCGGCGCCCGAGGCCCTGGACCGCCTGGCCGAGGACCCCTCCCTGCGCCTGGCCCTGCTGGACTTCGCGCCCACCCTGGCCGAGCGCGCCCCGCTGTTCGACACGCCCGCGCCCCAGAGCTACGCGCCGGGCCAGGCCTACGTGTCCATCATGCAGGGCTGCGACAACTTCTGCACCTACTGCATCGTGCCCTTCACCCGGGGCCGCCAGAAGTCGCGGGCAAGCGTCGCCATCCTGGACGAATGCCGCGCCCTGGCGGCGCGCGGGGTGAAGGAGATCACCCTGCTCGGCCAGAACGTGAACTCCTACGGCCGGGACAAGCACGGGGACGGCGCCACCTTCGCCCAACTCCTGCGCCGGGTGGCGGGCATCCCGGGGCTGGCCCGGCTGCGTTTCGTCACCTCCCATCCCCGGGACCTGGGGCCGGACGTGGTGGCCGCCTTTGCCGACCTCTCCAACCTCTGCCCGTCCCTGCATTTGCCACTCCAGGCCGGTTCGGATAGAGTGCTTAAACGGATGGGCCGGGGCTACGGCCTGGAGCGCTACCTGGGACTGGTGCGCGCCCTGCGGGACGCCCGGCCGGACCTGTCCCTGAGCACGGACCTCATCGTGGGCTTCCCGGGCGAGACCGAGGAGGACTTCGCCGCGACCCTCGCCGCCATGCGCGAGGCGCAGTTCGAATCCAGCTTCTCCTTTGTCTACTCCGACCGGCCGGGCACCCGGGCCGAGGGCATGGGCAACAAGCTCGCGCCCGAGGCCAAGATCGAGCGGCTCCTGCGCCTGCAGGCCCTGCAGGAGGACCTGACCGCCCGCTCCCTGGCCGCCTGCGTGGGGACCGCGGCCGAGGTCCTGGTGGAGGGGGAGAGCGTGAAGCAGGACCCGGCGGCCGCGCGCTCCTGGCGGGGCCACGACGCGCACGGGCGGGTGGTGAATTTCCGCTTTGCCGGCCCGCAGCCGGAGGGCGACCTGGCCGGGGTCCTGGTGGCGGTCCGCATCCAAGAAGCCAAGAAACACTCCCTGCGGGGAGAGGCGGTGGCTTGACCATGCTGGAAATGAAGGTGTTCGGCCTGGCCCTGGACGAGCAGTCCCAGGTCCCGGTCCTGGTGCTCAAGGACGGCACGGGCGAGAAGGTCCTGCCCATCTGGATCGGGGCCATGGAGGCCATGGCCATCTCGCTGGCCCTCAACGAGGTGGCCCTGCCCCGGCCCATGACCCACGACCTGCTCCTCTTGTGCATCGGCGGCCTGGACGGCGCGGTGCGCCGGGTGGAGGTGGTGCGACTGGAGGAGGGCACCTACTTTGCCGAGATCGAGGTGCTGCAGGGCGACAAGGTCAAGCGCATCGACGCCCGTCCCTCGGACGCCATCGCCCTGGCCCTGCGCGCCAAGGCCCCCATCTTCGTGGCCGAGGCCATCATCGAGGAGGTGGCCAAGGAGGGCAAGGCCACCCCGGTGCTCACGACCGAGGAGGCCGAGAAATGGAACGAGATGCTGGAGCGGTTCTCGGACGACGACTCCAAGTACAAGATGTGAGCCTGCCGTGATCGACCTGCACACCCACACCACCTTCTCCGACGGCGTGCTCATCCCGGCCGAGTCGGCGCGGCGGGCCAAGGTCGCGGGCTACGCGGCCATGGCCTTCACCGACCACGCCGACGCCAGCAACCTGGAGCTGATCCTCGCCAACGTGTCCCGGGTGGCCAAGGCCTACGGCCCCTACCTGGGCATCGACCTGTTCTGCGGGGTGGAGCTCACCCACGTGCCGCCCGGGCTCATCCCGGGGCTGGTGCAGCAGGCCCGCTCCCTGGGCGCGCAGATCGTGGTGGTGCATGGCCAGACCGTGGTGGAGCCGGTGGAGGAGGGCGCCAACCTGGCGGCCATCGAGGCCGGATGCGACATCCTGGCCCACCCCGGGCTCATCACCCCGCAGGAGGCCAGGCTGGCCGCCGAGAAGGGCGTGTACCTGGAGATCACCACCCGCAAGGGGCACAGCCTGACCAACGGCCACGTGGCGGCCCTGGCCCGGCAGTTCGGGGCGCGCCTGGTCATCAACAACGACGCCCACGAGCCCGGGGACTTCGTGTCCCGGGCCCTGCGCCGGGCCGTGGCCCTGGGCGCGGGCCTCAGCGAGGAAGAATACTCGGCCGCCGAGGCCAACTCCCGGGAAATTCTGCGCAATATTCCCTGACCGCCGACCCGGCCGCCCGGCCCGTTTTTTTTCATCCGGCATTTGACAGGACCGGCCGGGGACTCTAAACTTTCTCTAAAAATATTCCGCCCGGCCTGCCGGGGGAGTTGTCCATGCATGAGACCTGGGAGTCCGGCTGCGCCGAGGCGGCCCGGCTGCTGGCAAGGGCGCGCAAGGCCGTGGCCCTGACCGGGGCGGGCATCTCGGTGCCCAGCGGGATTCCGGACTTCCGCAGCCCGGGCGGGCTGTGGACCCGCTTCGACCCCATGCGGGTGGCCACGGCCGAGGCCTTGCGCCGGGACCCCGTGGCGGTGTGGGAGTTCATGGCCGCGGCCCTGGACCTCTTCGGCCAGGCTCGGCCCAACCCGGCCCACGCCGCCCTGGCCGAGCTGGAGCGTCGCGGCCTGCTGGCCGGCGTCGTGACCCAGAACATCGACGGGCTGCACCAGGCCGCGGGCTCGCAGTTCGTGGTGGAATTCCATGGCAGCGCGGAGCGCTTCTCCTGCACGGGCTGCGGCCAGGCCCAGGCCCGGGCCGCCATCCCTGGGCTGCTGGAGCGGGGGATGCCGCCCCGCTGCCCGGCCTGCGGGGCCGCGGTGCGGCCGGACGTGGTCTTCTTTGGCGAGGGCATTCCCCCGCAGGCGATAGCCGGCGCCGAGATGCTCCTGGCCGGGGCGGACCTGGCGCTCATCGTGGGCACCTCGGGCGAGGTGGCCCCGGCCAATGCCATCCCCCTGCGGGTGGCCCGCGGCGGGGGCGCGGTGGTGGAGGTCAACCTGGGCCCCACCGCCTACGGCGACCTGGCCGACGTGCGCCTGGACGCGCCGGCCGAGCAGGTGCTCCCCCGCATCCTGGAGCTGTTGCCGTGAGGCCCGGGAACGGCCCGGGAAGCACCCCGCGGAGGCACTTTCATCCTCCGCGGAATTGGGCTAACGGGGGGCCCGACCGCGACCGGGCGACCGGCGCGGGGACCGAACCGCGGCCGCCGGCCGCAGAAACGAGCGGACAACGCAAGGATTATTGACGATGGATAGCCTGCCCCAAACCAGCGTCCTCCTGCTCCTGGCCCATGCCACCATCACCGTGAAGATGGTGCTCGCCCTGTTGGTGGGCATGTCCCTGGGCAGCTGGAGCATCATCATCTTCAAGTATTTCCTCCTGGCCCGGGCCAAGCGCATGGCCGCCGACGACCACGCGGTCTTCGTGTCCGGGGACACCCTGGGCGAGAGCATGCGCACCCTGTCCCGCAACCAGACCTCCCCGGTATACCGGGTGGGGGCCGGGGGGCTGAACGAGCTGCGCCGGCTGGAGAGCTCGGGGCTCTTGACCTGCGAGCGCATGGGCCTGGTCATGAACAACCTGCGCCGGGTGCTGCGCTCCGGGGTCTCCTCCCAGCTCAAGGTCATGAACGCCTCCTTGCCGTTTTTGGCTACCTGCGCCAACGCCGCGCCCTTCATCGGGCTGTTCGGCACGGTGTGGGGCATCATGCACTCCTTCCAGACCATCGGGCAGATGCAGTCCGCGGCCCTGGCCACCGTGGCTCCCGGCATCTCCGAGGCGCTCATCGCCACCGCGGTGGGCTTGGCCGTGGCCATCCCGGCCACCATCGCCTACAACTTCTTCCTGGGCCAGATCCAGGTGGTGGAGACCGAGCTGGTGAACTTCGCCGGCGCGTTCCTGAACACCGTGCAGCGGGAGCTCTCCAAGAGCGGCCCGACCTGTTCCTCCAACGGCCATTCCGGCGAGGACGAAGATGGCATCTAAAGTCGGCAGCGGCAGCCTGATGGCCGAGATCAACGTCACGCCCTTCGTGGACGTGGTGTTGGTGCTCCTGGTCATCTTCATGGTGACCGCCCCGCTCATGACCCAGGGCCTGGAGGTGGACCTGCCCAAGACCCGCACCGTGAAGACCCTGCCCCAGGGCAAGGACCACATGGTGCTCACTGTGCGCCAGGACGGGACCATCTACCTGGACGAGTACGCGGTGAAGGACGGGGAGCTGGCCGGCCACCTGGAGCGGCTGGTCAAGGCCCCGAACAAGTTCCTCTACCTGCGCGCGGACAAGGACGTGGCCTACGGCCGGGTGGTGCAGGTCATGGGCGAGATCAAGAGGGCGGGCATCGACCGCCTGGGCGTGGTGGCCGAACCCGAGGACACCCCGGACAAGAAGCCGGCCAAGTCCAAGTAGCACGGCCCCTCCCGGGGCCTTCCGGACCATACTCCATGCGCACTTACGCCTGGCTTGCCTCCATCCTGCTGCACCTCTCCATCGTGGTGGCAGCCCTCTTGTTCGGCACGCCCTCCGGGGTGCGGGTGGACCTGAACGCCCCGGTCTACCATGTGGAATTGTTCAGCCTGTCCACCGAGCCCCCGGCCCC
>JAEXTU010000438.1 GCA_023453335.1 Pseudomonadota bacterium
TCGGTGGAGGCCTGGCAGGCGCTCAAGGAAAGCCAGGGCGAAGGCGGCGAATCGGGCCTGGTGGCGGTGGAGATCGACCTGGGCGGGTTCAACCTCACCGGCAGCCCGGAGGACGTGGAGAAGAGCGCCCGCTCCAGCTTCGGGCTGGGCATCACCTATCTCAAGCGGGGCAACCGGGACAAGGCCGAGGACATCTTCCGCCGCCTGGCCGAGGTCAAGGCCGACTTCGTGCCCCAGCACAAGCACATGTTCAACGACTTCGGGGTGTCCCTGCGCAAGCAGAGCCTGCTGGACCTGGCGGTCCTGCACTACCTGCGCGCCCTGGACCTGGCCGGCAACGACGAAAACCTGCACCACAACATCGCCCGGGTCTACTACGAGAAGCAGGACATCCCCTCGGCCATCAAGGCCCTGGAGATGTCCCTGGCCATCAACCCCGACCTGGCCGAGTCCCGCAAGTTCCTGCGCTTCATCCAGCGTAAGCGGGACAAGAAGCCCGGGGGACTGGTGGTGGACATTTAGCGCCTCTTAGCCCGCAGGGCTTAGAGGCGCTTATGCAGTATCCCGGAATGATGGCACATCATTCCGGGATACTGCGTTGAGCTTCCCGACGCTCCATTCCGGCAAACTGCGTTTATCTTCCCCCCCGCTCCATTCCGGCATGCTCCTTCAAGCCACCGGCAGCCAGTTCTCCCCCAGCACGAATCCCCGCGCCTCCAGGAATGCGGCGATGTCCTCCCGCGCGCCGTGGCTGCCCACCGCCGAGAGCACGAAGCATTTCCCCGGCCCCGGGACCTGGTCCCGGGGCAGCACCGGGCGGCCGTGCACCAGGCGGCCCACCTTGCGCGGGTCCACGTCCAGATAGGCGGCGATGCGCACCCCGTGCGCCACGAGCAGCTCCACCCGCTGCCGGGTGATGCGGCCCGCCCCGGCCACCACCACCTCGGGGTGGCGCGGGTTGTGCCGGGCCAGCCAGCGCGCCAGGTAGCCGGCCTTGGTGGCGGAGAACGCCGCCGGCGAGTAGCGGCCGTCCACCCGGGAGAGGCGGCCCGGCGGGTCGGCCCAGTCAAGCAGGACCTCGGGCAGCTTGCGCATCCTCACCCCGGCCTCCAGCCAGCGCAGCCACAGCTCGTAGTCCTCGGGAAAGGGGCCCGAACGGTAGCCGCCGTGCTCCCGCGCCACCGCGGCCCGGAACATGACCGAGGGGTGGGCCAGGGGCGACTCCACGAAGCGGCCCAGGCTGATCGCCTCCGGGCTCAACAAGGTGTTGGTCCAGTCCACGTAGCGGGCGTATCCGGCGCAGGCCTTCCGGCACCCGCCGAACTCCACCCGGCAGGAGACCAGGCCCAGGCCGGGATCCGCGGCCAGGGCCGCGGCCTGGAGCTCCAGCCGCCGGGGGCGGCACAGGTCGTCGGCGTCCATGCGCGCCAGGAGCCCGCCGCGGGCCGTGGCCATGGCCTTGTCCAGGGCGGCCACGATGCCGCCGTGCGGTATGGAGAGGGGCCGCACCCGCGCGTCGCGCCGGGCATAGTTGGCCAGGATGGCGGCGGTATCGTCGGTGGAGCCGTCGTCCACGGCCGCCACCTCGAAATCGTCCAGGGTCTGGGCGAGCAGGCTGTCCAGGGCCGCGGACAGGGTCGCCGCGGCGTTGCGAATCGGGAGGAGGACCGTTACCAGGGGCGGCATGGGCGCGAAAAAGCCCCGGCGCAAGTCGTCGCGCCGGGGCCGGGACAACTCACGCGAAGCGGCTAGATCACTTCCATGTTGCGGCGGATCTCGTCCATGATGCCGCGCAGCTTGGCCTCTTCGATGCGCTCCTCGCCGCCGATGGTGATCCGGGACACGTCGGTCGAGCGGTATTCGATGAGGATGCTCACGGCCTTGCCGTCGGACATGAAGGTCTCCATCACCGCCACCAGATTATCCTTAGCGTTGAAGGAGATGGGCAACTCGAGGTTCTTGAGGGCCTGGACCGAGGCGGTGTGCAACTCGGTCACCGTGCCCGGCTCGTTCTCGCTCACCAGGTTGGCGTTGTACAAGCTGTATGAGGCCGTGTCGCCACTGCCGAAAGCGCAGCCGGAAATTACGGCCAGGCAACCGACCAGGGCCAGCGCCCAGATGAACTTCTTGACCATTTCACGCCCCCTCAGGTGTCATTCATGTACCGCGCTGCAATGATTCACAGCCTTAAACATGCAGGTACCCCAAAGACACAGGGGAATCAAGATGCACAGAGAAAAAAAACCGTCTCAGGCCGATTCGCTCCCCCGCACCTGCCGGCGCAGCCGGCAGACGTTGCACAGCCCGGCGCTGGTGGGGCAACCGCACTCCTCGCAGGGCGCCAACTCCCGGCCCTGTTCCTGCTCCAGGGCCTCGAAGGCGTGCCGGGCGCGCTCCAGGAATCCCTCGTAGAAGGCCTGCTTGCTCCCCGGGCTCTCCTTCTCCAGGCTGTTCATGAGCTGCTTGCGCACCGTGAAGCTGGCCCCGCCCGAGTAGGGGCAGGGCGCGCTGTGGTGGGGGACATCCTGGAAAAAACAGTAGGCCGCAGTCTCGAACTCGGTGAGCCGGCACAAGGGCTTCACCTTGCGGGCAAATCCGGTCTCGGCCGGCAGCACCGGCCCGGTGTCCGACAGGTAAGCCGCGTCCCAGCGCAGCACGTTGGCGAACAGCCGGCCAACCTCGTCGTCCAGGTTGTGCCCGGTGGCCAGCACGGTGAACCCGCCCGCCAGGGCCACCCGGTTGAAGAAATGGCGCTTCACCTTGCCGCACACCGAACAGATGGGCCGCTTCACCCTCTCCTTGACCAGGGGGATGGGCAGTCCCTCCCGGGCCATGTCCGCCACCAGGAGCGGCGCGCCGAGGGCGGCGCAGAACGCCTCCACCGCGGCCCGCGCCGCGTCCGAGGAACCCGGGATGGCCAGGTCCACGAACAGGCCGGTGGCGTCGTACCCCTGGTTGCGCAACTCCCGGAACAGGGCCAGGGAGTCCTTGCCCCCGGACAGGGCCACCAGGATGCGGTCCTCCCGGGTGAACATGCGGTGGTGGCGCACCGCCTTGTCCACCTGGCGGGAGAAGTACTCTAGGAAACAGGGACGGCAGAATCCGGCATGGTGGCTGGGCAGGGCGATCTCGGCCAGTTCCCGGCAACGGCTGCACTTCATGACCTCACCCCCGCGACACCACGACCCGCACGGTCAGTTCGTCCCCGCGGCGCAGCTTGCGGTCCGGGGTCAGGAGCACCCCGGACCTGGCCACCAGGGCGTCGGTCATGCCCATGCCAAGTTTGTTCAACAATTGCAACACGGTATTCAGGCGGTCAAAAGTCACCACCTGGTCTCCGGGTGTCAGGCGGACGGTTATCATAGCTTCATCCTCGGGAATACTCGCGAGGCCGCCTTCTTAGCCGGCCTGGTTTGAAACTGCAAGCCAAACCGGCAAACTGTGTTGAGGATTTCCGGTTTTCTGTGTACACAGGAACTGAAACCCCACACAAGAGGCCTTGCCTCCTTCCTGCCCGCAGCAACGCGTTGGAGTACGCCATGAGCGAACAGAAGATACTGGTGGTCGACGACGAGAAGCACATCCGCATGCTCTACCAGGAGGAGCTGGAGGCCGCGGGGTACGCCGTGGCCACCTCCGACGGGTCCGAGCCCATCCTGGACGTGGTGGCCCGCGAGAACCCCCAGGTGATCATCCTGGACATCAAGCTGGGCCAGAGCCGCTCCGGCCTGGACCTGCTCCAGGACATCCGCTCCCGGCACGACGCCATCCCGGTCATTCTCTGCACCGCCTTCGACAGTTTCCAGCACGACCTCAAGTCCATCGCCGCGGACTACTACGTGGTCAAGTCCACCGACCTTACCGAGCTCAAGGCCAAGGTGGCCCTGGCCTTCGCCCGCCCCTGAGCCCCCGTCCGCCGGGCTCGGGCCCGGCTTGCCCCGGGCCGCGGTTCGTGGTAGCCGCGTCTTCTCATGCCTGACCTGTCCCAGTCCCTGCTCAAGATCGCGGTCCTGGCCGTTCCCTTCCTCCTGGCGGTCATCTGCCACGAGGTAGCGCACGGCGTGGCCGCCCTGGCCTTCGGCGACACCACCGCCCGCGACGCCGGCCGCCTCACCATGAACCCCGTGCGGCACATGGACAAGGCCGGCACCCTGGTCTTCGTGTTCACCGCCCTGCTCACCCCCTTCGTGTTCGGCTGGGCCAAGCCGGTGCCCATCAACCCGCTGCGATTCCGGCAGCGCCGCGCCGGCCTGCTGGTGGTTTCCGCTGCAGGCGCGGCCGCCAACTTCCTGGTGGCCGCCGTGGCCATCCTGGCCATCCACCTGCTGCCGCACAACCCCGGCGAGGGCTTCTACGCCCAGTATCTCCACCAGCCGCTGGTCAACATCGCCTACTACGCCATCCTCGTGAACATCTTCATCGGCGTGTTCAACCTCCTGCCCATCCCGCCCCTGGACGGCAGCAACATCGTGGCCGCCCTGCTCCCCCGGGCCTGGGCCGCCACCTACATGCGCATCGGGCGCTACGGGATCATCCTCATCTTCGTCCTGTTCTACGTCCGGGCCTTCGACAGCCTCTTCGACCCGATCCTTCGTTTCATAGACTCGATACTCTAATCCGACCAGAGGACCAGACCATGACCGCTCCGCTCCACCGCATCGTCTCCGGCATGCGCCCCACCGGCGCCCTGCACCTCGGCCACTACTTCGGGGTGCTGGTCAACTGGATCGAACTCCAGGACGCCTACGACTGCTTCTTCTTCGTGGCCGACTGGCACGCCTTGACCACCGAATACGCCGAGCCCAAGCGCATCAAGGCCTTCGTGCCCGAACTGGTCAAGGACTGGGTGGCCGCCGGCCTGGACCCCGAGCGTTGCACCATCTTCCAGCAGTCGCAGGTCAAGCAGCACGCCGAGCTGCACCTCATCCTCTCCATGATGACCCCCCTGGGCTGGCTGGAGCGCTGCCCCACCTACAAGGACGTCAAGGAACAGCTGGACGCCAAGGACCTGAACACCTACGGCTTCCTGGGCTACCCCGTGCTCATGGCCTCGGACATCCTCATCTACAAGCCCGCTTTCGTGCCCGTGGGCCTGGACCAGCTCCCCCACCTGGAGCTCACCCGGGAGATCGCCCGCCGCTTCAACTTCCTGCACGGCGACTTCTTTCCCGAACCCCAGGCCAAGCTTACCCCCGAATCCAAGCTCCCCGGCCTGGACGGCCGCAAGATGAGCAAAAGCTACGGCAACGCCATCGGCCTGTGCGAGCCCATGGACTCGGTCAGGCCCAAGGTCATGAGCATGCTCACCGACGTGAACCGCGCCCGCAAGTCCGACCCCGGCAACCCGGACATCTGCAACCTCTTCCCCTACCACAAGCTCATGACCCCCGCGGACACGTGCGAGGAGATCGTGGCCGGCTGCACCGGCGCCACCTGGGGCTGCGTGGATTGCAAGAAGGCCCTCATCGCCTCCCTGGAGCGCTTCCTCGGCCCCATCCACGAACGCCGCGCCAAG
>JAEXTU010000445.1 GCA_023453335.1 Pseudomonadota bacterium
GACGTGACCATCCGCATCGACTCGGGCGCCGGGCTCAACAGCAACATCAGCTATTCCTACAGCCTGGACGGGGGGATCAATTGGACCACCGGCAACTCGGTCACGGGCACGGCCTCCTCGGCCACCCTGGTGGTGCCGGGCGGCTACTTGACCCTGAGTTCCAACGGCGGCAACGCCCTGACCCCGGGCGAACAGTTCGTGATCCGGCCGCGCACCGGCAAGGTCATGGTGGAGATCGGGGCGGGCGAGAGCGTGCAGGTCAACAACATCGGCAAGGACGTGTTCGGCGGCATCTACCAGGACCCCAGCGCCAGCAACGCCAGCGCGGTCTTCGGCGGGGCGGCCAAGAACATGTTCGAGACCATCGGCAAGCTGGTGGGCTACCTGGAGACCAACACCCAGAGCGGCTGCCAGGAGGCACTGGACGACCTGAACGAGGTGTCCAAGCAGATCATGAACGTGGCCGCCCAGGTGGGCGCGCGGGAGAACCGGATCGACTTTGCCGAGGATACCCTGGACACCCTCACCCTGACCGAACAGGACCGCATGTCCAAGGTTGAGGACATCGACGTGGCCCAGCTCATGACCGACCTGGCCAACCAGCAGATCGTCTACGAGACCGTGCTGCGCTCCTCCTCCATGATCATGCGGATGAGTCTGTCCAATTATATTTAGACCTGTAAAGGGGCCGCGGCGGGGCTTCTCTTTTCCGCGGCATTGGACTATACGGGCGACCCATGCTCATTCTGACGCGGCGCCCCGGGGAGAGCATCTACCTGGGGGATGATATCAAGATCACGGTCCTCAGCGTGCAGGGCAAGCAGATCAAGGTCGGGCTCAACGTGCCCGGGGATCTGCCCGTGTACCGTGAGGAGCTCTATCTGCGGGTCCAGGAGCAGAACAAGATGGCCCTGGACCTCAGCGACCAGGACCTCCTGGCGGCCACCGAGCTATGGCAAAAAGACAAGTAGAGCGCAGCATCCAGACCCGGCTGGGCAAGATCGCAGTGGATCAGGCCCGGGTCATCCGGTTCCCCCGTGGCCTCATCGGCTTCGAGGACCGCAAGGAATTCACCCTGCTCCAGATCAAGCAGGACTCGCCCTTCCTCATGCTGCAGTGCGTGAGCCACCCCGAACTGGGGCTTATGGTGGCCGACCCCTTCGCTTTCCTCAAGGATTACGAGGTCAAGGTCGGCAACGCCGAGCAGCGCATCCTGCGCCTGGAGAACATCCGGCAGGTGGCGGTGCTGGTCACGGTGACCATTCCCAAGGGGCGGCCCGAGGAGACCTGCCTGAACCTCACTGGCCCCATCCTGGTCAACTACGCGGCCCGCATCGGGCTGCAGATCCCCCAGGTGGACAGCAAGTATCCCAGCCGGTTCTACATCAAGGAATCGAAGACGACAAAAGACGCAGGGGAAGAATCCCCTGGCCAGGGCGACACGGACACCGGAAACGGCGGCCGCTAGATGAGCAGGTCCAGGTCCTCCTCGACGATCTTGGCCGCGGTCTTCCGGGAATCGATGACATAGGTCCCGGCGTCGACCTGTTCCTTGATCTCGTTGACCCTGGCCCTGCGCACTTCGGGGCTCTCCTGCGCCTCGCGCAGGGCCCGGGCGAAAAGCCGGCCCTCCCGCGAGATGCGCACCGAGTCGCTCCGATCCGAAGAGCTGCCGGACTTGTCCTTACGGACCGGCCGGTCGACGCTCTCGGTTTCGGGCTTCTCATAGCCTCTGACGGCGCTCAGGATATCCTTGATCTGCATCTGACTCTCTCCCCACTCGGCTAGAGCATGGTGTCATCCACGGTCTCCAGCGCAATCTCCCACAACCTGGACATGATGGCGGCCTGCTCCTCGTTCCTGGCCTCGCGCGTCACGCCCTCGTCCACGACAAACACCTTCACGCCCAACTCGTCCGGCGGATAGACGATCTCGGGGTCGAATCCGAGTTCCGTGCGCAGCCTGAGGCGGATCTCCCCAACCACCTCATTCTCGTTTCCCGTGGCCAGGAGGTTCTCCACGATCTCCCGGGCCACCTGTTCCACGAGCACCCTGCGACGGGCCGCCCTGGCCGCCTCGTCTATCCCCACCTCCCCGGTCGCCAGGCGGTGCCTGGCCAGCCGCCGGGCAATGCCGATTTGCTTGCCGTACGTCCGCACCATTTTGCGGACTTGGAGGGGGGCGGCGGTCACTGTGTATACCTCGACTCACCAGGTTTATCGGCAGTCCGGCTTTGCAGCTTTAGGTCTCCGGTAAAAAAAACTTCACAAACCGGGGGTGGGCAGGCCGGCTTGAATACCGCACGGCTTTCATCTACCTTGCCGCGCATGCACGCGAACACGGGCGCACCGCGCGCCGTCTACATCGTGGCCAAGGCCGGCCACGCCCAGGCCCTGGCCCTGGCTGCAGAAATCTCCGCCTGGCTGGCCGGGCGGGGCGTGGAGAGCGCACTGCTGGAGAACTCCCCCGGGATCACGGCCCTGTTGCCGGACCCGGCTGGCCCGGGCGACCTGCTCCTGGTGTTGGGCGGGGACGGGACCATGCTGAGCGTGTCCCGCGAAGCCGTGCCCCGGGGCCTGGCCGTGCTCGGCCTCAACCTGGGACGGGTGGGCTTCCTCAACGAGGTTCCGGTGCAGTGCTGGCCGGAATGCCTGGCCGGACTGATCGTGCAGGGCTGCGAGGTGGTCCGGCACCTGGTGCTCCATTTTGCGGTGGAGCGGGGCGGGACGGTGGTCCGCTCCGGGGTGGCGGTCAACGACCTGGTGGTCAGCCGGGGTTCCCTGGCCCGGCTCATTCACCTGGGCCTGGCCGTGGACAACGAGCCCCTGACCGGGATGCGGGCGGACGGGGTCATCGTGGCCACCCCCCTGGGCTCCACGGCCTATGCCGTGTCCGCGGGAGGCCCCATCGTGCACCCCTCCCTGGACCTCTTCACCGTGACCCCCATCTGTCCCTTCCTGCAGAACCTGCGGCCCCTGGCCCTGCCCGGCTCGTGCGAACTGGCGGTGAGCGTGGAGGAGCAGACCCCCAAGGTCCATCTCACGGTGGACGGGCAGGAGGGCCTGCTCCTGGAGCCCGGTGACGTGCTCAAGGCCACCCGCTCCGAGCGGGACCTGCTCCTGGTGGCCCTGGGCCGCTCCTCCTACCTGGCCCGTCTGCGGGCCAAGGGGATCGTCTGAGCCCCGGTCGCCGCCTCCTGGCCTGGTTCGCCCTGGCCCTGGCCTGCCTGGCCTGGGGCTGCGCGGCGGTCCGGCCCCCGGCCCCAACCCCGGCCCCGGCTCCGGCCCTGTCCCAGGTCTCCGAGGCCGCGGCCCGGGAGGTGGCCGCGCGCCTGGACCCGGCCACCCAGGACCTGGCCTCCTGGCGGGAGCTGGAGCCCGGGCTCAGGCTCAGCCTGTCCTGGCTCAAGGCCAAGCCCGCGAACCAGCCGGCAGTGGCCGGCCCGCCGCCCGTCACCTGGGGCCGGCTGGCGGCCACGGCGCAGCGGCTCCTGGAGCTTTTGCCCCGACTGGACGCCGACCCCGGCCTGCTGGCCCGGGAGTTCGCCTGGGCCGAGCTGGCCCCCCGGCCGCTCCTGACCGGGTATTACGCGCCCATCCTGGACGCCAGCCCGGTGGCCACCCCGGAGTTCCCCTATCCTCTGTATGCGCTGCCGCCCGACGTGCAGAGTGTGGATTTGGGCCGGTTCCACCCTCGCTGGGCCGGCCAGACCCTGACCTACCGGGTGCACGACGGCCGCATCGAGCCCTATTTCGACCGGGAGCAGATCGACCGGGGCGGGGCACTGGCCGGCCGCGGCCTGGAGCTGGCCTTTCTGCGCGACCGCTACGACGCCTACGTGCTCCAGGTGCAGGGCTCGGGCGAGTTGCGTTTTCCCGACGGCTCCTTGCACCACGTGCTCTACGCCGGCAAGAACGGCCGGGAGTACGTGAGCCTGGGCAAGGTCATGGCCCAGGACGGGCTCATTCCCCTGGAACAGGTGAGCATGTCCTCCATCCGGGCCTGGCTGGACGCCCACCCCGACCAGGAGGAGGGGCTGCTGTTGCGCAACCCCAGCTACGTGTTCTTCCGCCTGGGGAACGCAGGCCCCCTGGGGGCCATGGGGCGGCTCTTGACGCCCCGGGTCAGCGTGGCTACAGACCCCGGGGTCCTGCCCCTGGGCTCGGTCCTGGCGCTTGCCGCGGACCTGCCGCCCGCCGGGCCGGCGGCCGGCCGCGCCCTGGCCGGGCTGGCCCTGGCCCAGGACACCGGCGGGGCCATCAAGCAGGCCCACCTGGACTATTTCTGCGGCAGCGGCGCAACGGCCGGGGCCCTGGCCGGGGAGCTCAAGGCCACGGCCCGGGTCTGGCTGCTGCTGGTGCGCGAGGAGCCCTGATGCCCGATCTCTCCCTGGCGGACCTGCGCCGCCTGCTCGACGAATGCGCCGCGGCCCAGGCCGAGGCGGTGGCCGCCTGGCACCGGGCCGAGCCCGGCGACCTGCCCGAGCCCGTCCCGGACGACCTGCCGGCCCTGGTCCTGGCCCAGCACCGGACCAACCACCTGCTCTGGCACGTGGAGGACGACGCCCGCGCCGTGGACGTGGGGCCGGAGGTCATCGCCCGCTGCAAGCGGGATATCGACCGCCTGAACCAGCGGCGCAACGACCTCATCGAGCGGGTGGACGGGGCCTTGGTTTCCCTGCTATTGCCCCTCCTGCCGGCGCGGTTGCCGGAGCGGACCAATACCGAAACCCTGGGCAGCGTCCTGGACCGGCTCTCCATCCTGGCCCTCAAGATCTACCACATGGACGAGCAGACCCGGCGCGTGGACGTGGGCGAGGAGCACCGCGCCGCCTGCCGGGACAAGGCCGAGGTGTTGCGCCGCCAGCGGGCCGACCTGCTGGCCGCGGCCCGGGACCTTGTGGACGAGTACGGCCGG
>JAEXTU010000449.1 GCA_023453335.1 Pseudomonadota bacterium
GTGTAATATTTGGGTCGGGAACAAGGTTAAGGCAGTGGTAACACGGCAAAAAAATGAATTTTTATTGACGAAATCTGGTTATTCTGTTTTCATTCCGCTCGATTCGAAATGGGGTGTGGCACCGTCAGTCAGGCAAGTTCTTAGGATACCCTAATGCAAACATGTGGGGAAGTAACCGCCAACGTGTTTCAGAGCTGATGGAGGTGTCTTATGAGATGTCTTATTGGGAGCGGCCAAAACGACGTCGAGAAGACCTTGAAAAACAAGGGGTTCACCCGGCGTGACTTCATGAAGCTGTGCGCAACGGTTTCGGCCGCCATGGCCGCCGATGCGAGCTTCACCCCCGCCGCGGTGGCCGCGGCGATGACCTCGCCCAAGCGGCCCCCGGTCGTTTGGCTGCAGTTCGCAGAGTGCACCGGTTGCACCGAGTCCGTTCTGCGCACCGTGGATCCCCCGATCGCCGATGTGCTCTTCGACGTGATTTCCCTGGACTACCACGAGACCATCATGCAGTGCGCTGGTGAGGCCATCGAGGAAGTCCTGGAGAAGACCATCCACGACTACGCCGGCAAGTTCGTGCTGGTGTGCGAGGGCGGTATTCCCACCAAGGACGGCGGCATCTACGGCAAGGTGGGCGGCAAGACCATGCTGTCCATCGTGCAGAGCGTCTACCCCAAGGCTGCCGCCACCATCTGCATCGGCACCTGCGCCACCTTTGGCGGCGTGCAGAAGGCCAAGCCCAACCCGACCGGCGCCAAGAGCGTCTCCGAGGCTCTGGGTACCACCAAGAACATCATCAACATCGCCGGCTGCCCGCCCAACCCGATCAACTTCATCGGCGCCGTGGTGCACTACATCACCAAGGGCGTGCCCGAGCTGGACAAGAACCTGCGGCCCAAGCTGTTCTTCGGCAACACCGTGCACGACAAGTGCCCGCGCCTGAAGCACTTCGAGGCCGGCGAGTTCGCCAAGTCCTTCGACGACGTGACCGCCAAGAAGGGCTTCTGCCTCTACGAGCTGGGCTGCAAGGGCCCGGACACCTACAACAACTGTCCCACCGCCCTGTTCAACCAGGTGAGCTTCCCCATCCAGGCCGGCCACCCCTGCATCGGCTGCTCCGAGCCGGACTTCTGGGACAAGATGTCCCCCTTCTACCAGACGGCGTAGGGTCGGCTGGCACTTCACTGGATGTACGGAACATCGAACGACTAAGAGATATCCGAGGAGGCAATCATGGCTGGTTGTAAGCCCAAGACCATGCCGGTCACCCCGGTGGGCAACTACTCCGGGAAAGTGGTCATCGATCCCATCAACAGAATCGAAGGCCATCTGCGTATTGAGGTTGAGGTCGAGAACGGCCGGGTCAAGAACGCCTGGAGCAGCTCGCAGCTGTTCCGCGGTCTGGAGTTGATCCTGAAGGGCCGCGACCCCCGCGACGCCAAGCACTTCACCCAGCGCGCCTGCGGCGTGTGCACCCACGTGCACGCCCTGGCCTCCACCCGCATGGTGGAGAACGCGGTGGGCGTCGACAAGAAGATCCCCGCCCTCGGCGTTGCCATGCGCAACCTGCTGCTGGGCTCCCAGTTCCTGCACGACCACGTCGTGCATTTCTATCACCTGCACGCCCTTGACTGGGTGGACGTGGTCAACGCCCTTTCGGCCAATCCGGCCAAGGCCGCCGAGATCGCCAACACCGCCGGCCTGGGCCACCGCAAGCACACCGCCGAGGAGCTGAAGGCCGTCCAGGACCGCCTGAAGAAGTTCGTGGATGGCGGCCAGCTGGGCATCTTCGCCAATGCCTACTTCCTGAAGCCCCACGCGGCGTACAAGCTGCCGGCCGAGCTGAACCTGCTCGCCACCGCCCACTACCTCGAGGCCCTGAAGCTGCAGATCCTGCCCTCCCGGATGATGGCCATCATCGGCGGCAAGAACCCGCACACCCAGAGCCTGTACGAAGGCGGCATCACCAGCTACGACGCCATCACCAAGGACAAGTTCAAGCTGTTCAAGGATCTGTACAAGCAGACCATGGACTTCGTCGCGAACACTTACGTCCCCGACGTGCTGGCCGTGGCTCCCTACTACCTGGACTGGGGCGGGATCGGTGGCACCACCAACTTCCTGTCCTGCGGCGAGTTCCCGACCAACGAGGGCGACCTGAACTCCCGGTACCTGCCCTCCGGCGCCATCTACAAGCGTGACATCGCCAACGTGAAGGCCTTCGATCCCATGAAGATCGAGGAGCAGGTGAAGTTCAGCTGGTACGAGGCCGGTCCGTCGCTCCACCCGTTCAAGGGCGAGACCAAGCCCAAGTACGTGGAAGCCAAGGACATGTCCAAGTACAGCTGGATGAAGGCCCCCCGCTACGACGGCGGCGCCTTCGAAGTGGGCCCCCTGGCCCAGACCCTGGTGGCCTTCGCCAAGGGCCACAAGGAGACCGTCGGCCTGGTCAGCCTGGTGCTGAAGCACCTGGGCGTCGGCCCCGAGGCCCTGTTCTCCACCCTGGGCCGCACCGCCGCCCGTTGCATCCAGACCGTGGTCATCGGCAAGCAGATGCAGGCCTGGATCGACAACGTGGACAAGATGCTGGCCGGTGGCGACAGCACCCTGCTGGCCAAGTGGGACATGCCCGACACCGCTCAGGGCGTGGGCTTCGTCGACGCCCCCCGCGGCGTGCTCTCCCACTGGATCAACATCAAGGGCAAGAAGATCGAGAACATCCAGCTGGTCGTGCCCTCCACCTGGAACCTGGGCCCGCGCGACGACAAGGGCGTGCTCGGACCGGTGGAAGAGGCCCTGATCGGCACCCCGGTGTTCGATCCCAAGCGCCCGGTGGAAGTGCTCCGCACCGTCCACTCCTACGACCCCTGCATCGCCTGCGGCGTGCACATCATTGATCCCAAGACCAACGAGGTCTACAAGTTCAAGGTGTGCTAGCCTAGGCTAGACAAGGGCTCTACGGAACGTATACAAGGACCTGGCCCGGAAACGGGCCAGGTCCTTGCTTTTTAGGCCTCGGGAGGCAGTGTGGACGACGGAAAGACCATTTTGGTGCTCGGCGTGGGCAACGTGCTCATGCACGACGAGGGGCTGGGCGTGCGCGTGGTGGAGCACCTCATTGCCCACTACGACTTCTCGGACAACGTGAAGCTCATGGATGGCGGGGCCGGGGGCCTGCGCCTCACCGAGGAGCTCACCAGCCATGACCAGGTGATCATCGCCGCCGCGGTGATGAACGGCGGGGTGCCCGGCGACCTCTACCGCCTGGAGGGCGACGACCTCAAGCTGTCGCTCACCTTCAAGCAGTCCATGCACGAGACCGACCTGCTGGAGACCATGGCCTGCTGCGAGATCATCGGGCACCGGCCCAACTGCGTGGTCCTGGGCATGGAGCCGCTCAACATCGAGGGTTGGAGCCTGGACCTGACCCCGCCCTGCGCCGCGGCCCTGCCCGCGCTCATCGCCCGGGTCCTGGACGAGATCCGCGCCCTGGGCGGCACGGTGCGGCCCAAGGCCAACCCGACTCCGCTGGAAGGTCCCACGAGGAGTTCCCAATGTGCCTAGCCATACCCTGCAAGATCACCGAGATCGATGAGAACGAGGTCGCCACTGTGCAGGTGGGCGACAGCGAAACCTTCATCAAGTGCTCACTCATGCTCCTGCCCGAACCCGCGGGGCTGGGCGACTTTGTCCTGGTGCATGCCGGCTTCGCCATCAACACCGTGGAGGCCGAAGAGGCCGCCAAGACCATTGCCCTCATCAAGGAGATGGCCCAACTCGCCGGCGAACAGCCCCTGCTGAACACCGCCTTCGATATGTACTAGATCCCCGTTTCGGGGCAGGGCGGCTTCTACAAACCGTCTAGGGCATCCATCAGCCGGATGGTCAGCTTGAGGAAGTCGGCCTCGGTGAGGATGCCCACCAGGATGCCGTTGTCCAGCACCGGCAGGCAGCCGTACTTGTGGGCCAGGAGCAGCTCCGCCGCGTCGCGCAGGGGCAGGTCCGGGGACACCTCGGTCACGTCGGTGCGCATGATCTCGGCGATGGGGATGCCGGAGTCGATCTCGTCCTGGGTTTCCCGGTCGATGTCCGCGAAACGGGAGATGGTGGCCCCCAGGATGTCGCGGTGGGTAACCAGCCCCTGGAACTCCATGCGGTCGTTGACGATGGGGATGTGGCGGATGCGGGCCAGGGACATCATGGACCGCGCGGTCTTGAGCGTGTCGGACTCGCGCAGGGTGAAGACCTCCCGGGTCATGATGTCGTGCACGCAGAGCTTGGACATGTAGCCCCCCTCTGTATTTTCTCCGATATATCAAACTCGCAGACCGGTGCGGCCCTGTCAAGGGGCTGGGCCGCGAGCGTTGACTTGACCAGGCAAATCTGCTTTGCATGGAGAGCCGGAACACGTCCGGCCAGGAGGCGGGACGGTGATGGACATGCGGCGCAGCCGCGAGCGGATGGTGCGGGAGCAGATCGAGGCCCGGGGGATCACGAACCCGGCGGTGCTCGCCGCCCTGGCCAAGGTGCCCCGCCATCTCTTTGTGCAGGAGGCCCTGCACGCCCAGGCCTATGCCGACAACCCGGTGCCCATCGGGCACGGCCAGACCATTTCCCCGCCCTACATCGTGGCCCTCATGAGCGAGATGCTGGAGGTGTCCCCGGGCATGCGGGTGCTGGAGATCGGCACGGGATCGGGCTATCAGGCCGCAGTGCTTGCCGAACTGGGCGCCGAGGTCTACACCGTGGAGCGGCTCCGGGAGTTGCACCAGGAGGCGCGCAAGCGCCTGACACGGTTGCGCTACGTGAACATCCGCCTCAAGCTGGACGATGGCACCATGGGCTGGCCCGAATGCGCGCCCTTCGACCGGATCATCGTCACCGCGGGCGGCCCTTATGTGCCCCAGCCGCTCCTGGACCAGCTGGGGGATCCCGGCCTGCTCATCATGCCGGTGGGCCGCAGCCGCCGCGATCAGGACCTGGTCTTGGTCCGCAAAGAGGGCGGGACCGTCAGCGAGGAGCGCCGCGGCGGCGTGGTCTTCGTGGACCTGGTGGGAACTCACGGCTGGTAGGCGAGTCCTGGTCACGTCCGGTGGCGATGCTTATATTTTGACGATTGCCGTGCGCTTTGCGCCGGCACGAACCCTCAACGAGGAAGGCGTGATGTCCTCCACCAAGTCCTCCTGCTCGTCCTGCCCTTCGGCGGGCGGCGGGAGCCAGCAGCGCAGTGACGCAGGCAAGGCCCTGCAGGACGAGATAATCTCCTCCACCCTGTCCCGCATCCGCTACAAGCTCTTCGTCATGAGCGGCAAGGGCGGGGTGGGCAAGAGCTCGGTGGCGGTGAACATCGCCGCCGGCCTGGCCAAGCTCGGCCAGCGTGTGGGCATCGTGGACGTGGACCTGCACGGCCCCAGCGTGCCCCGGCTCCTGGGCCTGGGCGGCCGGCACATGGAGGCTGACCGCGGCCGGCTCATCAAGCCCATCGCCTATAGCGAGAACCTGAAGGCGGTGTCCATGGACGCCCTGCTCAAGGACCCGGACCAGGCAGTGCTTTGGCGCGGGCCCATGAAGACCACCGCCATCCGCCAGTTCATCGCCGACATCTCCTGGGGCGACCTGGACTTTCTGGTCATCGACTCGCCCCCGGGCACCGGCGATGAGCACATGACCGTGCTCAAGACCATCCCCGACGCCCTGTGCGTGGTGGTCACCACCCCGCAGGAGCTGTCCCTGGCCGACGTGCGCAAGGCCATCAACTTTCTCCAGTACGCCAAGGCCAACATCCTGGGCGTGGTGGAGAACATGAGCGGCCTCATCTGCCCGCACTGCGCCAAGGAGATCTCCCTGTTCAAGAAGGGTGGGGGCGAGGAACTGGCCCGCAAGTACGGCCTGGCCTTCCTGGGGGCCATCCCCCTGGACCCGGCCACGGTGGTGGCCAGCGACCTGGGCACCCCGGTGGTCCTCCTGGAGGAGGACTCCCCGGCCAAGTCGGCCATGGAGGCCCTGGCGCGCTCGGTGCGCGAGGCCGCGGAAAAGAGCCTGGAATCGGTGTCCACCCTGCACACCTGAGGAAAACCATGCGTTCGTGCTCCCGGCTCCTGCTCCCGGTCCTGTTGGCCGCCCTGGCGGCCCTGGGCTGGAGCGCCTCGGCCGGGGCCTGGAGCATGTACTTCTACCAGGACGAGGGCGGGGTCTACCATTTCACCAATACCCCGCGGGGCGGGCGGCAGTGGAGCCTCTTTGCCGTGTACCGGGAGTTCCCGAACGTGGGCAAGGAGAAGATCATGGATGCGGTGCGCGCCTCCAGCGCGCGCAACGGCATGGACCATCGCCTGGTGGCCGCGGTCATTCAGGTGGAGTCCAATTTCGAGGCCAATGCCGTGTCCTCGGCCGGGGCTCAGGGTATCATGCAGATCATGCCCCAGACCCAGAGGGACCTGGGCCTGGCCTCGCCCTTTGACTACCGCTTGAACATCGAGGCCGGGGTGCGTTATTTGCGCATGCAGTACGACCGGTTCCGTCGCCTGGACCTGGCCCTGGCCGCCTACAACGCGGGCCCCGAGGCGGTGGAGCGCTACGGCGGCATCCCACCCTTCAACGAGACCCAGAACTACGTGCGCAAGGTCCTGTCCATCTACCGCCAGCTCGGCGGATAAGGTCCATCCATGTTCAATCTTGCCAACAAGCTGACGCTCTTGCGCATCCTGGCGGTGCCCTTCATCGTCCTACTTCTCTACTTCCCCAATCAGGTGTCCTGCCTGCTGGCCACGGCGGTGTTTGTGGTGGCCTCCATCACCGATATGGTGGACGGGATCGTGGCCCGGCGGCAGAACATGGTCACCAACTTCGGCAAGTTCCTGGACCCCCTGGCGGACAAGCTGCTCATCGGCTCGGTGCTCATCATGCTGGCCGACCTGCAATGGGTCCCGGCCTGGATCGTCATCGTCATCGTGTGCCGGGAACTCACGGTCACCGGGCTGCGCGCCGCGGCCATGGAGCAGGGGCTGGTCCTGGCCGCGGACCGCTACGGCAAGTTCAAGACCATCCTGCAGACCGTTGCCCTCATCCCCCTCATCCTCCACTTCCCCCTCTTCGGGGTGGACCCCGAGGGGCCGGGCCTGTTCCTGCTGTACCTCGCATTGTTCATGACCGTGTTTTCCGGGGCAAATTATCTGTACAATTTTTACAGGAACTGGTTATATGAAGGGAATTTGAGGAAGTAGGCAGGCCCTCGCGCCGCGGTTCGAACCTCTGCAAACACCGGGAGTCTGGCATGGCTCAGATAGATGCCTTCTTCAAGATGATGCACGAGATGGGGGCCTCGGACCTCCACCTCTCCTCGGGTTCCCAGCCCATCATCCGCCTGCACGGCGACCTGGAGCGGGTGAAGTATAAGGTCCTGGAGCACGACGAGCTCAAGAAGCTGCTCTACGAGATCACCCCCGAGGGCAAGATCAAGGATTTCGAGGAAACCGGCGACATCGACTTCGCCTACGAAGTCCCGGGCATGGCCCGCTACCGCGTGAACTTCTTCAACCAGAACCGCGGCTGCGCCGCGGTCTTCCGCGAGATTCCCTCCAAGATTCTCACCTGCGAGGAGCTGGGCCTGCCGCCGCGCATCAAGAACCTGGCGCTGTTGCCCAAGGGCCTGGTGCTGGTCACCGGCCCCACCGGGTCGGGCAAGT
>JAEXTU010000452.1 GCA_023453335.1 Pseudomonadota bacterium
GGTTCGCGAACCGCCCTCTTGCCGAACCGCCCGCCTCTCTGGCCGGGGCCGGCGTTACGCCTTGCCCTGCCGCTCCAGCTTGGCCCAGGGGTCGCGCAGGGTGGTGGTGCGGTTGAAGACCGGGGCGGCCGGGGCGTGGTCGCGCCAGTCGGTGGTGAAGTAGCCCAGGCGCTCGAACTGCACCGGGGTCTCCGGGGCCAGCTCCGCCAGGGCGGGCTCGATCTTGGCGGTGAGGGTCTCCAGCGAGTCGGGCGCGATGTTGTTCGTGAAGGTCTTGCCCTCGGGCACGTCCATGGGGTTGGGCGTGGCAAAGAGCTGGCCGTAGAGCCGCACCTCGGCGTCCACCGCGTGGGCCGCGCTCACCCAGTGCAGGGTGCCCTTGACCTTGCGGCCGTCCGAGGACCAGCCGCCCTTGGTGGCCGGGTCGTAGGTGCAGCGCAGCTCCACCACCCGGCCAGCGGCGTCCTTCACCGCCTCGCGGCAGGTGAGGTAGTAGGCGTAGCGCAGGCGCACCTCCTTGCCCGGGGCCAGGCGGTGCCACTTGGAGGGCGCGTCCTCCTTGTAGTCGTCCTGCTCCACGTAGAGCACCTTGGAGAAGGGCACGGTGCGCGAGCCCAGCTCGGGCTTCTCCGGGTGGTTGGGGAAGGTGAACTCCTCCACCTGGTCTTCGGGATAGTTCTCGATGACCACCTTGAGCGGGTTCAGGACCGCCATGTAGCGCGGGGCCTTGTCGTTCAGGTCCTCGCGCAGGCAGTACTCGAGCAGCCCGTAGTCCACCAGGTTGTCGGCCTTGCCCACCCCGATCTTCTCGCAGAACAGGCGGATGGAGGCCGGGGTGAAGCCGCGCCGGCGCAGGCCCACGATGGTGGGCATGCGGGGGTCGTCCCACCCGGCCACGTGCTTCTCCTCCACCAGCTGGATCAGCCGGCGCTTGGAGAGCACGGTGTAGGTGAGGTTCAGGCGCGCGAACTCGATCTGCTGCGGGTGGTAGACGCCAAGCGTGTCCAGGGTCCAGTCGTAGAGCGCCCGGTTGTTCTCGAACTCCAGGGTGCAGATGGAGTGGGTGATGCCCTCCACCGAGTCGGACAGGCAGTGGGTGTAGTCGTACATGGGGTAGATGCACCACGCGTCGCCGGTGCGGTGGTGGTGCGCGTGGCGGATGCGGTAGAGCGTGGGGTCGCGCAGGACCACGTTGGGGTGGGCCATGTCGATCTTGGCCCGCAGCACCCGGGCCCCGTCCGGGAACTCCCCGGCCCGCATGCGCCGGAACAGGTCCAGGTTCTCCTCCACCGGGCGGTCGCGGAAGGGGCTGTTCGTGCCGGGCGCAGTGAGGGTGCCCCGGTTCTCGCGGATCTCCTCCGCGGTCTGGTCGTCCACGTAGGCCTTGCCCATGCCGATGAGCTGTTCGGCCCAGTCGTAGAGCTTGCCGAAATAGTCCGAGGCGTAATACTCCCGCCCCTCCCAGTCGAAGCCCAGCCAGCGCACCGAGTCCCGGATGGAGTCCACGTACTCCTGCTCTTCCTTGGTGGGGTTGGTGTCGTCGAAGCGCAGGTTGGTCTTGCCCCCGAACTCCTGGGCCAGGCCGAAGTTCAGGCAGATGGACTTGGCGTGGCCGATGTGCAGGTAGCCGTTGGGCTCGGGCGGGAAGCGGGTATGGACGCGGCCGCCCCACTTGTTGGTGCGGTTGTCCTCGGCGATGATGTCCTTGATGAAATTGGTGGGCGTGGCCGGGGCGGCCGGAGTCTCGCTCATGGGCGTGTCCTTCTTATAGAGGATAGGGCCGCCCCCGTGCGGGGCGGACTTTGCTCAATACCGGGAGGGGGGCGGTATGGTCAACGGGCCGGCAGGGCCAGCTCTTCGATGCGGGTCTTCTCCTCCACCGCGTCGAAGCACATGCCGAACTCGCGCTCCCCGGCCTTGATCCAGCTCACGATGCCGCGCTTGCCGGCCAAAAAGCCGAAGCGGTCCTCCTCGAAGGAGGCCAGCTCCACGCGCTGGCCCTCCAGGAGCAGGCCGATGCGGGCCGCGGGGTCGGCCAGGGCCAGGCGCATGCCGCCGCAGGAGATGTCGGCGATCTCGCAGGGGAGGTCCATGCCGGCCACCGCGACGCGGCAGCGCGGCCGGCCCGGCCGCCCGGCCAGAGTGAGGATGAAGCGTTCCCAGCGCCGGCGTTCGGCCATGGCGGTCTCCTTTGCCCTGGGCTTATACCGCCGGTCGGGCGGGGTTGTCCAGCAACGGCAGGGGGTTCGAAGACGGACCGGGCGCGGGAATGAAAAAACCCCGCCACCCGGAGGCGGCGGGGTTGCAGGCGGAAAGCGTTTGCCCTAGGAGGCCTTTTTGACCACGGGCTTCTGGATGGCGCCCGAGCGCAGGCAGCGGGTGCAGACGTTGGCCTGCTTGACCTCGCCCGAGGCGGTCTGGATGCGGACCTTCTGCAGGTTGGGCTTGAACAGGCGCTTGGACTTGTTGTTGGCGTGGCTCACGTTGTGGCCGACCTGGGGCTTCTTGCCGCAGATGTCGCACTGCATGCTCATGGGACTGTCCTCCTTCGGGCCTTTCGGCGAAACTTCGGTCCGGCCGGAGCCGGGGGGTTTTCTCGGGCCTGGGCGGGCCGTTTGGGGCTTTCCGCCGCAGGGAACTTGCCTCCTTATCCAATCGTCCGGGAAAAGGCAAGGGGTTTGTCCTTGACAATGTCGATTGTTCGCCTGTATGAGGCGCGTCTGCACGATGGAGAAGACGACGAGGATGACGATGGCCGGAGCGTGGCTGCCTGTTACCGACATCCCGGCCGAGGGCCGGGAGTTTTCTTTCACGGACCAGTCCCTGTGGACCGGCCCGGCGGAAGGGTATGGCATGCAACTCTCGGTGGCCGAGCCGCTCACGGCCACCCTCTTCGTGGTTCCCCAGGAGCGCGGCGTGTACCTGAAGGGCCGGATCGCCGGCGCGGTGGCCCTGCCCTGCGACCGCTGCACCGCGGAGGCCCGGGTGGAGGTGGACCACGAATTCGAGTTCGTGGACCAGTTGCCCGCGCCGGGCGAGCAGGCCGAGGACGCGCTCTTGCGCGAGACCAAGGCCGGGCTGGAGCTGGATGCGGCCGGGCTGCTCTGGGAGCAGCTGCTGCTGGCCCTGCCGGCGCACGTGCTGTGCTCTCCCGAGTGCAAGGGCCTGTGCCCGCAGTGCGGGGCGGACCTGAACCAGGGCCAGTGCTCCTGCGCCCCGGTGGGGGGCGACCCCCGGCTGGCCGCCCTGCGCGGCCTCAAGATCGGGAAGAAATAGGGATTTTCGCGTTGAACCGGTCGCCGGCCCGTGGGCAGGCGGCCTGAAGAGAAAGGAAGGGAAGCCATGGCCAACCCGAAAAAGAAGACCTCCAAGTCCAAGAGCCGCAGCCGCAAGGCGCACGACGCCCTGACCAAGCCCACCGTGGTGTACTGCCAGTGCGGTGAGCCCACCCGGCCGCACACCGCCTGTGCCAAGTGCGGCACCTACAAGGGCCGCCAGGTGCTGTTCGCGGCCGATGGCCAATAGCATTCCGCGCATCGCCGTGGACGCCATGGGCGGGGACCTCGGTCCCTCGGTGGTGGTCCCCGGCGCGGTGCAGGCCGCCCGCGAGGCGAACCTGGCGCTCACCCTGGTGGGCCGCGAGGACGAGGTGCGGGCCGAGCTGTCCAGGCTGGACCTGTCCGGCCTGGACGTCTCCGTGCTGCACTCCCCGGAGATGGCGGGGATGGACGAGAAGCCCTCGGACATCCTGCGCCGCAAGAAGGACTCCTCCATCCACATGGCCTGCCGCCTGGTCAAGGAGGGCAAGGCCGACGGGGTGGTGAGCGCCGGCAACTCCGGGGCCACCGTGGCCTGCGGCATGTTCATCCTGGGCCGCATCCCGGGCATCTCCCGGCCGGCCCTGGCCACCATCATGCCCACGGCCAAGCAGCCCATGGTGCTCATCGACGTGGGCGCCAACGTGGACTCCAAGCCCAAGCACCTGTTCCAGTTCGGCCTCATGGCCGAGGTGCTGGCCCAGAGCGTGCTCGGGCTGGACAAGCCGCGGGTGGGCCTGCTCTCCATCGGCGAGGAGGAGGGCAAGGGCAACTCCATGGTCAAGGAGGCGTACGCCCTGTTGCGCGCCTCCACGCTCAACTTCGTGGGCAACGTGGAGGGCCGGGACGTGTACACCGGCGACGTGGACGTGGTGGTCTGCGACGGGTTCGTGGGCAACGTGGCGCTCAAGCTCTCCGAGGGCCTGGCCCACACCATGACCCAGGTCCTGAAGCGCGAACTCCTGCGCCACTTCTGGGGCCGGGTGGGCACCCTGTTCGCCCGCGGCGCGCTCCGGCGCTTCAAGAAGGTCACCGACTACGCCGAGTACGGCGGCGCGCCGCTGCTCGGCCTCACCGGCCTGGTGGTGGTCTGCCACGGCGCGTCCAACCCCAAGGCCATCATGAACGCGGTGAAGATGGCCGGCACCTTTGCCCGGTCCCGCTCCAGCGAGGTCCTGGCCGAGCGTCTCGCGGCGCACGGCCAGCTTGCGCCCGAAGCCCCGGCCGCCCCGGCCGCCTAGTTCTTCCCCCGCCGCTCCCCCGGGCGCGGCCAACCCCTCTTCACGCCATGCAACACCCCGTCAAAATCATCGGCCAGGGCTTCTACGTACCGGAGAAGGTGCTCACCAACGCCGACCTGGAGCGCATGGTGGAGACCTCGGACGAGTGGATCGTGGAGCGCACCGGCATCCGCGAGCGCCACGTGGCCGCCCTGGGCCAGGCCACCTCGGACCTGGCCCGCCGCGCCGCCGAGAAGGCGCTGGCCAGCGCCGGGATCGCCACGGCCGACCTCACCCACATCCTGGTGGCCACCCTGACCCCGGACGCCTACTGCCCCAACACCGCCAGCAAGGTGCAGCACCTGCTGGGCTGCGGCCCCATCATGTGCATGGACCTGAACGCGGCCTGCTCCGGCTTCCTCTACGGGTTGCAGACCGGCCGCGCCCTGGCCGCCCTGGACCCCAAGGCCAAGGTGCTGCTGGTGGCGGCCGAGGTGCTCTCCAGCCGCACCAACTGGACCGACCGCACCACCTGCGTGCTCTTCGGCGACGGGGCCGGGGCGGTGGTGCTCTCGGCCGACCCCGCGGCCCGCGGCGCGGTGGTGGAGGACGTGGACCTGCACGCCGACGGCCAGTTCTGGGACCTGCTCACCGTGCGCGGCGGCGGTTCGGGCACGCCCTACAAGCTGGGCGAGGCCATCGGCGAGGACTTCTTCATCCAGATGGCCGGCCGGGAAACCTTCAAGCAGGCCACCCGGGCCATGGAGAACGTGAGCCGGGACATGCTGGCCAAGCACGGGCTCGCCACGGGCGACGTGGACGTGTTCATCTCCCACCAGGCCAACCTGCGCATCATCAGCTACGTGGGCAAGAAGCTGGGCTTTTCCGAGGACCAGGTCTTCGTGAACGTGCACCGCTACGGCAACACCTCGGCGGCCAGCATCGGCATCGCCCTGGCCGAGGCGAGGGAGAGCGGGTTCATCAAGGACGGCCACCGGGTCATGCTCACCGCCTTCGGCGGCGGCCTGACCTGGGGCACGGCCCTGCTGCAATTCTGAGACGGCGAGACAACCTGGCGATTTTCCTGCACAAGCCCGACCGGGAGCGCGGATTGAAGTCCTCCTGGTTTTGCGGTAAGGAAACCCCTTCGCCCCTAACCGAAACCCCCATCGAACCATGAGTGAACTCACCAAGACCGCGCTCGTCACCGGCGGCTCCCGGGGCATCGGCAAGGCCATCGCCAAGGCCCTGGCCGCGGACGGCCTGCAGGTTTTCCTGACCTTTGTCAGCCGGCCCGAGGAGGCCGCCGCCACGGTGGCCGAGATCGCTGCCGCCGGCGGGGCCGCCCGGAGCTTCCGGCTGGACGTGTCCGACCGCGCCGCGGTGGCCGCCTTCTTCGCCGCCGAGATCAAGGACAAGGTCTTTTTGGCCGCCCTGGTGAACAACGCCGGCATGACCAAGGACGGCCTCATCCTGCGCATGAAGGACGAGGACTGGGACCGGGTGCTGGACGTGAACCTCACCGGCCCCTTCGCCTGCCTGCGCGAGGCGGCCAAGATCATGTCCAAGCAGCGCTTCGGCCGCATCGTGAACCTGTCCTCGGTGGTGGGCCAGATGGGCAACGCCGGCCAGGCCAACTACGTGGCCTCCAAGGCCGGGCTCATCGGCCTGACCAAGACCGCGGCCCGGGAACTGGCCTCGCGCAGCGTCACGGTCAACGCCGTGACCCCGGGCTACATCGCCACCGACATGACCGCGGGCCTGCCCGAGGCGGTGGTGGCCAAGTTTCTGGAGTCCGTGCCCCTGGGCCGGGCCGGCTCGGCCGAGGACGTGGCCGAGGCCGTGCGCTTCCTGGTGTCCGACCGTGCCGCCTACATCACCGGGCAGGTGCTCTCGGTGAACGGCGGCATGTACATGTAAGCATCCGTCAACCCGCTCGACCGGCCCCGGCCCATCCGGGGCGCAAAACCAGTAAAAGCATTGGAGGGGACCATGTCCGTTGAGGAAAAAGTCAAGGCCATCATCGTGGACCAGCTCGGCGTGTCCGCCGAGGAAGTGAAACCCGAATCCTCCTTCGTGGAGGACCTGGGCGCCGACTCCCTGGACCTCACCGAGCTGATCATGGCCATGGAAGAGGAATTCGGCATCGAGATCGATGACGAAGAGGCCCAGAAGCTCATCAAGGTCAAGGACGCCATCGACTACATCTCGAAGAAGAGCTAGCGCGCGGGCCGTTCGACCTTCCGGAAGCGTCTTGCGGCACCCGCCCAAGACGCTCCCTTTTTCTTGGGGCCGCCGCCCACGAGGACCGACCATGAACAGACGACGCGTGGTGGTGACCGCGGTTTCCGCCATCACCCCCATCGGCAACGACGCCGAGACCAGCTGGACCAACCTGTGCGCCGGGGTCTCCGGGGCCGGGCCCCTGACCCGCTTCGACCCCACCGGCTACGAGACCACCTTCGCCTGCGAGGTCAAGGGGTTCGTCCCCACCGACCACATGCCGCCCAAGGCGGCCAAGCGGATGGAGATCTTCACCCAGTACGCGGTGGCCTGCGCCAAGATGCTCACCGCAGCCGGGAACTTCGACCCGGCCAGCGAGCCCGAGACCACCGGCGTCATCCTGGGCTGCGGCCTGGGCGGCCTGGACACCATCGAGAAGCAGCACCAGCGCCTGGTGGAGGCCGGCCCCGGCCGGGTCTCCCCCTTCTTCATCCCGGTGGTCATCGCCAACATGGCCCCCGGCCAGGTCTCCATCTTCACCGGCGCGCGCGGGCCCCAGTACGCCACCACCTCGGCCTGCGCCTCGGGCACCCACGGGGTGGGCTACGCCTACACCGACATCGTCATGGGCCGGGCCGAGGTGATGCTCTGCGGCGGGGTGGAGTCCTGCATGACCCCCACCGCGGTGGCCGGGTTCAACGCGGCCAAGGCCCTGTCCACCCGCAACGCCGACCCGGCCCACGCCAGCCGGCCCTTTGACAAGGACCGCGACGGGTTCGTCATGGGCGAGGGCTGCGGCATGCTCATGCTCGAAGAACTGGAGCACGCCAAGGCGCGCGGCGCCAAGATCCTGGCCGAGGTCATCGGCTTCGGGGCCTCCTCCGACGCCTTCCACATGACCGCCCCGCCCGAGGACGGCTCGGGCATGGCCCTGTGCATGCGCGCGGCCCTGCGCGAGGCCGGGCTGGCCCCGGAGGCCATCGACCACATCAACGCGCACGGCACCTCCACCTACCTGAACGACCTGTGCGAGACCCGGGCGGTCAAGACCGTGTTCGGCAAGCACGCCTACACGCTCTGCCTCACCGCCAACAAGTCCATGGTGGGGCACCTGCTGGGCGGCGCGGGCGGCGTGGAGAGCGTCTTCTCGGTGCTCACCCTGGACCGCCAGACCGTGCCCGGCACCATCAACCTGGACAACCCCGGCGAGGAGTGCGACCTGGACTACACCGCGGGCGGGACGGTCAAGAAGCCCGTGCAGTACGTCATGTGCAACTCGTTCGGCTTCGGCGGCACCAACGCCAGCATCCTCTTCAAGCGCTACGAGGGCTAAGACCATGGAAGAGCTGTTCCTGTCCGACCTGGAAGTGGCCGCGGCGGTCCAGTCCGAGATTCTCCGCCAGGTGCACAACGTGGAGCTCATCGCCTCGGAGAACTTCACCTCCCCGGCGGTGCGCCAGGCCATGGGCAGCGTACTCACCCACAAGTACGCCGAAGGCTACTCGGGCAAGCGCTACAACGGCGGCTGCGAGTATGTGGACATCGTGGAGGACCTGGCCAACGACCGGGCCAAGGCCCTCTTCGGCTGCGGCTTCTCCAACGTGCAGCCCCACTCCGGGTCCCAGGCCAACATGGCCGCCTACTTCGCGGCCTGCGAGCCGGGCGACACGGTGCTGGCCATGGACCTGTGCCACGGCGGCCACCTGACCCACGGCAGCCCGGTGAACTTCTCGGGCAAATTGTACAAGATAGTCCCCTACGGCGTGCGCCGCGACGACCACCGCATCGACTACGACGCCCTGCAGAAGCTGGCCGAGGAGCACAAGCCCAGGATGATCCTGGCCGGGGCCACGGTGTACCCCCGGATCATCGACTTCGCCCGCTTCAGGGCCATCGCCGACTCGGTGGGCGCGACCCTCATGGTGGACATGGCCCACATCGCCGGGCTCATCGCCGGCGGGGCGCACCCCACCCCGATAGGCCACGCCCACATCACCACCACCACCACCCACAAGACCCTGCGCGGCCCCCGCGGCGGCATGATCCTGTCCGACGACGAGGGGCTGGCCAAGAAGCTCAACTCCCAGATCTTCCCGGGCATGCAGGGCGGCCCGCTCATGCACGTGATCGCGGCCAAGGCCGTGGCCCTGGGCGAGGCGCTCAAGCCGTCCTTCAAGCAGTACGCGGCCCAGGTGGTGGCCAACTGCCGGGCCATGGCCCAGCCCCTGCTGGACGCCGGCTTCACCCTGGTCTCCGGCGGCCCGGACAACCACCTGATCCTGCTCGACCTGCCCGGCCGGGACATCACCGGCAAGGACGCCCAGATCGCCCTGGACAAGGCCGGCATCACCGCCAACAAGAACACCGTGCCCTTCGAGACCCGCTCCCCCTTCGTGACCTCGGGCGTGCGCCTGGGCTCCCCGGCCATGACCACCCGCGGCTTCGTGGAGAAGGACATGGCCCAGGTGGGCGCGTGGATCGTGGACGTCTTGAAGGACATCAGCAACGAGGGCCGGCTGGCCTCCATCCGGGCCGAGGTCCAGGCCTACACCCGGCAGTTCCCGCTCTTCGCCTGGTAAGACACGATGGACAAGCGCGTACCCTGGCCGGACTACTTCATGGGCATCGCCCGCCTGGTGGCCGAGCGGTCCACCTGCTGCCGACGCAAGGTGGGCGCAGTGGCGGTGCGCGACAAACGCATCCTGGCCACCGGCTACAACGGGGCCCCGGCCGGGGTGGCGCACTGCCTGGACATCGGCTGCCTGCGCGAGAAGCTGGGCGTGCCCTCGGGGCAGCGCCACGAGATCTGCCGCGGCCTGCACGCCGAGCAGAACGTCATCATCCAGGGCGCGCTGCACGGGGTGAGCCTGCGGGGCGCGGAGCTGTACTGCACCACCAAGCCCTGCCTCATCTGCGCCAAGATGCTCATCAACTGCGGCATCGAGGCGGTCTACTACGCCGAGGGCTACCCGGACGAGCTCTCCGACGCCATGATCGCCGAGTCCGGGATGCGCTGCGCAAAGTTCGAGTCGAGTTGCTGATGGACTGGACGCCGTTCATGCGCGAGGCCCGGGACCTGGCCCTCAGGGGCCGGGGGGCCGTTGCGCCCAACCCCTGCGTGGGTGCGGTCCTGGTGCGCGACGGCCGGGTGGTGGCCAGGGGCTGGCACACGGCCTACGGCGCGCCCCACGCCGAGGTGGAGTGCCTGGCCGACGCATCCCGCAACGGCGTGGATCCCGCGGCCTGCACCCTGGTGGTGACCCTGGAGCCCTGCAACCACCACGGCAAGACCCCGCCCTGCACCGAGGCGGTGCTGGGGGCGGGCATCCGCCAGGGGGTGGTGGGGACCCCGGACCCCAACCCGGCCGTGGCCGGCGGCGGCGCGGCCCGCCTGCGCGCCGCCGGGGTGGAGGTGGTGGAGGGCGTCTGCGGCCTGGAGTGCCGCGACCTCGTCGCCGATTTCCGGGTCTGGAAGTCCACCGACCGGCCCTACGTGGTGCTCAAGCTGGCCGCCACCCTGGACGGCAAGATCGCCACCGCCGCGGGCCACTCCCGCTGGGTCTCCTGCCCGGCCTGCCGGGAGGAGGTGCACCAGCTGCGCGCCCTGTCCCACGCGGTGCTGGTGGGCGGCAACACCTTCCGGGCCGACGACCCCAAGCTCACCGCCCGGCCGGGCGGGGTCCTGGCGGAGCGGCAGCCCCTGGCCGTGGTGGTCTCCACCCGGCTGCCCCAGACCCGCACCGACTACCACCTGCTCCGGGAGCGGCCGGAACAGGCCGTGTTCTGGACCACCGAGGCCGCGGCGCACGGCCCGGCGGCCGAGGCCCGGCGCGCGCGCGGCTGCCGCGGCGGGGGCCTGCCCCCGGCCGAGGCCGGGGGCCTGGACCTGGGTCCGGGCCTGGCCAAGCTCCGCGCCGAGCACGGCTGCCTGTACGTGCTGTGCGAGGGCGGCGGGGCACTGGCCTTGAGTTTGCTGCGCCAGGGACGTATGGACGAGCTGCGCCTGTATTCCGCGCCCAAGATCGTGGGCGACCCGGCCGCGCCCGGCCTGTTCACCGGCCATGCGCCCGAGACCATGGACCAGGCGCTGGGCCTGCGCCTGGCCGAGGTGGGCCGCCTGGGCAGCGACGCCCGGCTGGTCTACCGGCCCCTGGAGCCGGGGGACGAGGCCGCGGCCTGCTGAGGCCGCGCCAATTGCCTGAAGCATCTCGCGGGGGAGCCGATATGTTCACCGGACTGGTGCAGGGAAAGGGAACCGTTCGCGCGGTGGCCCCGCGCAGCGGGCAGACCCGCCTGACCGTGGCCCCGGGCTTCGCCATCCCGGACTACCGCAAGGGCGAGAGCATCGCGGTGTCCGGGGCCTGTCTGTCGGTGGAGGAGTTCAGCGCGGACAGCTTCTCGGTGTACGCCTCGGCCGAGACCCTGGCCCACACCACCCTGGGCGGGCTCAAGGCCGGGTCGCAGGTGAACCTGGAGCGGGCCCTGGCCCTGGGCGACCGCCTGGGCGGGCACCTGGTCTCCGGGCACGTGGACTGCGTGGCCCGGGTGGAGAGCGTGGCCCCGGCCGGCGAATCCAAAATTTTCCGGCTCTCCTTCCCGGCCGAGCACGGCCCCCTGGTGGTGGCGAAAGGCTCGGTCTGCCTGGACGGGATAAGCCTGACCGTGAACGAGTGCGGGGCCGACTGGCTGACCGTGAACATCATCCCGGAGACCTCGGCGGTGACGACGATTTCCTCCTGGAAATCCGGTGTGTTGATCAACATGGAAACGGACTTGCTTGGCAAGTACGTCCAGCGTATGTTGTCCGCTTGGCGTGATGCCGGCCGGGAAGCCAAGCCCGCCGGCCTTTCCGAAGACTTCCTGCGCCGGCACGGGTTCTGATCCGGCCGGGCGTTTTTCCAAGGATACCGACGTGACCCATATCTGCAGCATCGAAGAGGCCATCGAGGACATCCGCAAGGGGCGGGTGATCATCCTGGTGGACGACGAGGACCGGGAGAACGAGGGCGACCTGACCGTGGCCGCCGAGTTCGCCACCCCCGAGGCCATCAACTTCATGGCCACCCACGGCCGCGGCCTCATCTGCCTGGCCATGAGCTCCCCCATGGTGGACCGCCTGGGCCTGCCCATGATGGCCCAGAAGAACGACTCGCCCTTCGGCACCGCCTTCACCGTGTCCATCGAGGCGCGGGCGGGCGTGACCACCGGCATCTCGGCCTTCGACCGCTCCACCACCATCCTCACCGCCATCGCCGACGACGTGCGGCCCGAGGACATCGTGACCCCCGGCCACGTGTTCCCCCTGCGCGCCCGCGAGGGCGGCGTGCTGGTGCGCGCCGGCCAGACCGAGGGCAGCGTGGACCTCTCCCGCCTGGCCGGGCTCAAGCCCGCCGGGGTCATCTGCGAGATCATGCGCGACGACGGGAACATGGCCCGCATGCCCGACCTGGTGGAGTTCGCCACGAAGCACAATCTTAAAATCGCCACGGTGCGCGACCTCATCCAGTACCGGATGAAGTTCGGCCAGTCCGGGGTGGAGCGGGTGGCCGAGGCCGAGCTGCCCTCCTGCCACGGCGGCTCCTTCAAGATCAGCGCCTTCCGCGCCGAGTCCGACGGCCGCGAGCACGTGGCCCTGACCATGGGGACCTGGGAGCCGGGCGAGCCGGTGCTGGTGCGGGTGCACTCCGAGTGCCTGACCGGCGACGTGCTGGGCTCCATGCGCTGCGACTGCGGCGGCCAGCTGCACGCGGCCATGCACCAGATCGCCCGGGAGGGCAAGGGCGTGCTCCTGTACATGCGCCAGGAGGGCCGGGGCATCGGCCTGTGCAACAAGATCCGGGCCTACGCCCTGCAGGACAAGGGCTACGACACGGTGGAGGCCAACCAGCGCCTGGGCTTCAAGGCCGACCTGCGCGACTACGGGGTCGGGGCCCAGATCCTGGTGGCCCTGGGCGTGTCCAAGATGCGGATCATGACCAACAACCCCAAGAAGATCGTGGGGCTGGAGGGCTACGGCCTGGAGATCGTGGAGCGGGTGCCCATCGAGGTGGACTCCTGCGAGTGGAACATCGGGTACCTGGAAACCAAGAAGGCCAAGCTGGGCCATCTGCTCGAACTCAAGAAATAGGGACAGAGCCATGCAGCACGTGAAGACCATCGAGGGGGCGCTCGACGCCAAGGGGCTCAAGTTCGCCATCGTGGCCAGCCGCTTCAACGATTTCATCGTGGACCGGCTGGTGGGCGGGGCGGTGGACTACCTGGTCCGGCACGGGGCCGAGCGCGAGGATTTGACCATCGTGCGGGTGCCCGGGGCCTTCGAGCTGCCCCTGGCCGCCAAGAAGCTGGCCGGCTCAGGCAAGTTCTCCGGCGTGCTCTGCCTGGGCGCGGTGATCCGCGGGGCCACCCCCCACTTCGACTTCGTGGCCTCCGAGGCCACCAAGGGCATCGCCCTGGCCATGCTGGAGAGCGGCCTGCCCGTGGGCTTCGGGCTGCTCACCACCGACTCCCTGGAGCAGGCGGTGGAGCGGGCCGGGTCCAAGGCCGGCAACAAGGGCGTGGAAGCCGCCGCGGCCATGCTGGAGATGGTCCGGGTCATGGAACAACTCTAGGCTGCATCCGCCGCACACCCATGCTCATTGAAAACAGGAGGGCGCATGTCGCCTGCTGAGGCCGCCGGCGCCAAGAAGGCCGCGGCCAGCCGGGGCACCCGCCGGGGCGGACGCCGCCGGGCCTTCGAGGTGCTCTACGGCCTGACCTTCGTGCCGGCCCAGGGCCCCAAGGACCTGGAGTTCGCCTTTGCCGAGACCCCCCGCGCCGCGGACGGCGGGACCGGGGACCGGGAGGACTTCGCCTGGGACCTGGTGTGCGGGGTCTGGGACAAGCGCGCCGACCTGGACGCCATCATCACCCGCTTCTCCCGGCACTGGAAGATCGCGCGCATCGCCCGCATCGAGCTGACCATATTGCGCCTGGCCCTCTACGAGATCCTCCACCTGCCCGACGTGCCGCCCAAGGTGGCCATCAACGAGGCGGTGGAGCTGGCCAAGCGCTTCGGCGACGAGAACTCCAAGAGCTTCGTGAACGGCATCCTGGACGCGGTGGCCCGGGCGGTGGACGATGGTACGCTTGGGGTTCGTTAAGGACATGGGCCAGGCCCCGGAAGGGGCCCCCCGGGTCTTCCTGGCCCCGGGCAGCGAGCCCGCGCCCACCCTGCTCGCCGGCCACGGCGCGGGCGAGGGCCGGTTCGAGTTCATGTGGGAGGCCCCGGCCGACCCCGCCCGGTTGGCCGAGTGGACCCCCCGGGTGGCCGCCTCCCTGGCCGACCTGGCCCTCACCGCCTTCTGCCTGGACCCGGTGTCCGTGGCCCGCACCCTGCAGCGGCAGGTGGAGCCCGCCCTGGTGCTCTTCGGCCGCGCCTTCTGGCCCTGCGTGGACCGCGACTACGCGGTCTACCTCCTGGTGGGCGAGGCCGGCCGCGAGCCGGTCTACCAGGCGGTCCGCGCCTGGGAGGCCGCCTTCCCCGAGATCCGTTTCGACTCCTCCCTGGACCTGGACCTGCAGGCGCGCGAGGCCGAAGCCGCGGCCGCCGCCGCCCCCCGCCGGGGCCTCAAGGGACTCTTCCCCCGCCTGTTCAAATAGCCGCCCCAGAGGATAGCGCGCATGGAACCCTACGATCCGCAACACGTCGAAACCAAGTGGCAGGCCATCTGGGCCGACTCCAAGATATTCAAGGTCGCCCCGGACCCGGCCCGGCCCAAGTACTACGTGCTGGAGATGTTCCCCTACCCCTCGGGCCGCATCCACATGGGCCACGTGCGCAACTACTCCATCGGCGACGTGGTGGCCCGCTTCAAGCGCATGTCCGGCATGAACGTGCTGCACCCCATGGGCTGGGACGCCTTCGGCCTGCCCGCGGAGAACGCGGCCATCAAGAACAACACCCACCCCGCCGCCTGGACCTACGAGAACATCGCCACCATGCGCAAGCAGCTCAAGCGCCTGGGCTATTCCTACGACTGGGACCGCGAGCTGGCCACCTGCCACGACGGCTACTACCGCTGGGAGCAGCGCTTCTTCCTCAAGTTCCTGGAGGCCGGCCTGGCCTACCGCAAGAACGCGCCGGTGAACTGGTGCCCCTCCAGCCACACCGTGCTCGCCAACGAGCAGGTGGAGGAGGGCCTGTGCTGGCGCTGCGACTCCCAGGTCGAGCAGCGCGAACTGACCCAGTGGTTCCTGCGCATCACCGACTACGCCCAGGAGCTCCTGGACTGGCTGGACAAGCTCCCCGGCTGGCCCGAGCGGGTCAAGACCATGCAGCGCAACTGGATCGGCAAGAGCGTGGGCTGCGAGATCGATTTCGCCCTGGAGGGGCATGACGACACGGTCCGGGTGTTCACCACCCGGCCCGACACGCTGTTCGGCGCCACCTTCATGAGCCTGGCCGCCGAGCACCCCCTGGTGGAGAAGCTCATCGCCGGCCGGCCCGAGGCCGAGGCCGTGCGCGAGTTCTGCACCAAGGTCCGCAACCTGGACCGCATCGTGCGCGGGGCCGAGGACCTGGAGAAGGAGGGCGTGTTCACCGGCGCGTACTGCCTGAACCCGGTGACCGGCGCGCGCATGCCCATCTGGGTGGCCAACTTCGTGCTCATGACCTACGGCACCGGCGCGGTCATGGCCGTGCCCGCGCACGACCAGCGCGACTTCGAGTTCTGCCGCAAGTACGCCCTGCCCCTCCAGGTGGTCATCAATCCGCCTGACGCGGTCCTGGACGCCGCGGCCATGGATGCGGCCTACACCGAGCCCGGGGTCATGGTGAATTCCGGGGAGTTCACCGGGACCCCCAACGAGGAGGGCAAGGCCAGGGTCGCCGAGCACCTGGAGGCCAAGGGCCTGGGCGTGCGCACCGTGCACTGGCGGCTGCGCGACTGGAACATCTCCCGCCAGCGCTACTGGGGCGCGCCCATCCCGGTGGTCCACTGCGAAAAATGCGGGGTGGCGCCGGTGCCCGAGGCCGAGCTGCCGGTGCTCCTGCCCCTGGACGCCAAGGTGCGGCCCGACGGCAAGAGCCCCCTGCCCGAGACCGAGAGCTTCCTGGCCGCCACCTGCCCCATCTGCGGAGGCCCGGCCCGGCGCGAGACCGACACCATGGACACCTTCATGGAGTCCTCCTGGTACTTCCTGCGCTACTGCTGCGCCCGCGAGGAGGCCGCGGCCTTCACCCCCGAGGCCAGGTACTGGATGAACGTGGACCAGTACATCGGCGGCATCGAGCACGCCATCCTCCACCTCATGTACTCCCGTTTCTTCGTCAAGGCCCTGCGCGACTTCGGCTACGTGGACCCGGACCTGCACGAGCCCTTCCGGAACCTGCTCACCCAGGGCATGGTGCTCAAGGACGGGGCCAAGATGTCCAAGTCCAAGGGCAACGTGGTGGACCCCGACCTCATGATCGGCAAGTACGGGGCGGACACCGTGCGCCTGTTCTGCCTGTTCGCCGCCCCGCCCGAGAAGGACATGGAGTGGACCGACCAGGGCATCGAGGGTTCGGCCCGCTTCCTGAACCGCCTGTGGCGGCTGGTGGACGAGCTGCTGCCGGTGCTCTCCGCAGTGGGTCCCTGCGCGGCCTTCGCCCCGGGCAGCGCCGAGGGCAAGGACCTGCGCCGCAAGGAGCACGAGACCGCGGACAAGATGGCCCGCGACCTCACCGACAAGTTCCAGTTCAACACCGCCATCGCCGCGGCCATGGAGCTGGTCAACGCCCTGTACCTGGCCAAGGACGCGCTCACCCACAGCGAGGAGGGCCGCCTGGCCCTGTCCTCGGCGGTGAGCACCGTGCTGGTCTGCCTCTCCCCGGTGTGCCCGCACATCTGCGAGGAGCTGTGGTCCCGGCTGGGCTACGACCGCGCCCTGGCCGCCGAGCCCTGGCCCCAGGTGGACACCGCGGCCATGGCCCGCGAGGTGCTCACCGTGGTGGTGCAGATCTGCGGCAAGGTGCGCGGCAAGGTGGACGTCCCCGCCGACGCCGGCGAGGAGGAGATGAAGGCCGCGGCCCTGGCCGAGCCCAACGTGGCGCGCCACCTGGAGGGCAAGACCCTGCGCAAGGTGATCGTGGTGCCCGGCAAGCTGGTCAACGTGGTGGTGAGTTAATAAAAATACCTTGGTATTTTTAGGAAAAACATCTTCAACCCCGAGGGTCGCCCAGGCCATGTCCACCACCGCACGAACCGCACCCCTGGCCCGGCTCCTGGCCGCCGCGGCCCTGGCCGTGCTCCTGGCCGCCTGCGCGGGCTACGGGCCCCAGGGCCGCACCGCCCTCACCCTGCCCGAGGGCCGGCGCGACCTCTACATCGTGGAGGTGGAAAACCCCAGCCTGCGGCCGGACCTCTCGGCCCAGCTGCGCGCGCTGTTGCGCGACGAGCTGTCCAAGCGCGGCCAGGTGCGCTGGACCGACCGCGAGCACGCCACCGCGGTCATCCACCTCACGGTGCACGACTTCAAGTCCTCCAGCGCCCTGACCGGGTCCCACGACGAGACCCTCAAGTCCACCGCCACCATCAGCCTGGAGGCCCGCATGGAGCGCCGGCCCGAGGGCGGCGACCTGTGGCGCTCGGGCCGGGTGTCGGTGTCCCGCTCCTACACCGGCAACGACCGGGCCGACGCCGAGGCCGAGGTGTTGGACCGGGCCGTGCAGCAGCTGGTGGACCAGCTGGGCCAGGCCTACTGAGCCCTCCCGGCCCCCGGCCCGCTCCCTTGCACAGCGCGGGACGAGCACGTATGACAGGGAACGGACGCCCAAGGATTGCGCGCTCCCGCGGCCGCGCCGCCTGACCCGCCCCGCAAGGAGACCCCGACCCGGATGCAACGCCCCGGCTTCACCTTCCTCGTCTGCCCGGACCCCGAGCTGGTGCGCCTGCGCATCGCCGGCCTGGTCGCGGGCCAGGACCGCGACTTCGCCCGCCGCACCTACTGGGGAGACGACGAGGCCCTGCCCCCGGGCTTCTGGCAGGACCTGGCGGTGGCCAGCCTCTTCGCCACCCCGAAAATGGTGATCCTGCGCCGGGCCGACTCCCTGCCCGAGGCCTTCTGGGGCCAGTTGGCCCCGCACCTGGCCGGGTTCAACGACATGGTCTGGCCGGTGTTCTGCCTGGAGGGCGAGTGGGACAAGGGCAAGCCCCGCCGGCCCAAGGC
>JAEXTU010000457.1 GCA_023453335.1 Pseudomonadota bacterium
CGGGCCGCCTCCCGGGCCAGCTTTGCCCGGGTGCCAGCGTTGTCCACCACCCGGGAGCAGGCCGCCAGCTTCTTGGCCGCGGGCCACTGCCAGGAGTCCAGGAGGGCGGCCAGGTCCGCGGAAACCCCCCGGGCGGCCAGGCGGGCGTAGCGCGCCTCTTCCGGGCAGGCCACGCCCACGATGGCGTCGGCCAGACGATCGGGGGCCTCGCCGGGAGCCCAGCCGGCTTCAAGAAACAGGGGAATCTCGGCCGCGGCCATCCGGGCGCGGGCGTGCGCCTGCCAGAAGGCCTCCAGCTCGTGCCGCACCAGGGGATGGATGAGGTGCTCCACCTCCCGGCGCAGCCCGTCGGAATCGCGCATGCGGGCCAGCAGGGCGCGGCGGTCCACCGGCGCTCCGTCCGGGGCCAGGTCCGCGCCGTAGCGGCGGCGCAGCAGCTCCCAGCCCGCGGCCCCGGGCGCGTAGAGCGCCTCCACCGCGGCGTCGGCCGAGAAGCCGGGGACCCCGGCCGCGGCCCAGTCCGCCAGCAGGCTGGACTTGCCGCACCCGGCCAGGCCGGTGACCACCACCCGCTGCACCGAGCGGGCCAGGGCCAGGAGCAGGGCCAGGATGTCGCGGGGCGGCGGGGCCTGGAACACCAGGCGCTCGCCGGACCGGGGATGATCGAAGGCCAGCCGCCAGGCGTGCAGCATCTGGCGGCGGAACAGGCGGGGAGGCACGGGCGGGTTCTGCCGCCAGGCCGCGTGGGCCAGGGGGCCGTAGACCCGGTCCCCGCAGATGGGGTGCCCGGCGTGGGCCAGGTGCACCCGGATCTGGTGGGTGCGGCCGGTGTAGATGCGCACGGCCAGAAGCGCGGCCCGGCCCCGGGGGTCGGCCCACAACATGCGCCAGGCCGAGCGCGCCGGCCGGCCGCCCTTGTCGGCCACGGCCATGCGGGTGGGGTTCTTGGGGTCGCGGCCGATGGGCGCGTCGCACAGGCCCGAGGGGAAGGGGGGCACGCCGTGCACCACGGCCAGGTACTCCTTGGCCACCTCCCGCTCGGCAAAGGCCCCGGCCAGGGCCAGGCGGCTGGCCTCGGACAGGGCCAGGACCAGGAGGCCCGAGGTGTCCTTGTCCAGGCGGTGCACCACCCCGGGCCGCTCGCCCGTGAGTTCGGCCAGTTGGGGATAGGCGGCCAGGGCGCGGGCCACCAGGGTGCCGTGCTTCTCCCCGGGCGCGGGGTGCACGGTGAGCCCGGCGGGCTTGCGCAGCACCAGGAACTGCGGGTCCTCGTGCACCACGTCGAGCGCGCCCGCCTCCGGGGCCAAGGCCGCGGCCGGGGTCTCCATCTCCAGGGAAATCTCATCGCCCGCGACCAGGCGCAGGCCGGCTTTGGCAGCGGCGCGGCCGTTGACCAGGGCCTTGCCGGCCTTGATCCACTCCTGGACGCGGGCGCGGGACACCCCCTCCCCGGCCAGGCGGTGCAGCACCACGTCCAGGCGCTGCCCGGCGTCGTCCGGCTCCGCCACGGCGCGCAGGGTGAAATCGGGTTCGGTGCTCACAGCAGGTACGACTTGGCCACCCGGTAGAGGTCCTCGTAGGGCAGCTCGCGGCGCAGGGCCAGGGCCATCTGGGTGGCCATGTCCATCTTGAGGCGGGCCTCCTCCACCATCTCGCCGGACTGGAACTCCACCCGGCGCTTGACGTAGGGCGGCTCGAACCCGTCCACCACCAGGGACAGCGACTCGCGGAAGAACCGGCCCCCGGCCTGCACGAAGATGGGGATGGCGTGCTTGCCCTCGCGCCGCGCCCAGTAGGCCAGGAAGAGCAGCTTGACCATGAGCCGGTCCGCGCCGTCGCGGTGGTCCACCCGGCCCAGGATGCCGGCGGCGGTCTCGGGCTTGTTCTCGGCGATGGCGGTCTGGGCGGCCTTGACCGTGTCCACCGCCATCTGGGTGGCCTTGGCCTCGGTCAGCGGCGGCGAGGCGAAATGGGTGAGCATGGTCACCAGGAGCTGGCGCGGGTTCTCGCCCGCGGCGATGGAGAGCAGGGCGTCGCGCATGAGGTCGAACTTGAGGCGCAGGTCGCGCAGCACGGTGTCGCGCTTGGCCCCGGCCAGGGTGAGGAACTGGCCGTCCTCGAAGGACGCGGCGCAGATGTCCAGGAGGTGGCGCACAAAGGGTTCCGAGGTGCGCTCGGCCTCCTCGGGCAGGGAGCGGAGCAGGACCTTGCGGCTCACCTTCTCGCCCAGCAGCTTGCGCAGCGAGAGCCAGTAGGCGGCCAGGCCCTCCAGGGGCATTTCCAGGATGTCCAGTTCGCGCGGGGGAGTGTCGTTGTTGCCCATGCGGCCTCCGGTTCGCGGGACTGTAACCGTTTCCCGGGCCGGGAGGCAAGGCAGGCCTAGTCCCGGCCCAAATCGGCCAGGGCCTGCGCGCCCAGGGCGGCCATTTCCGGGGCGTCCGGGAGCATGGCCAGGAGCCGCTGCACCAGGCCGCTGGCCAGGAGGATGCGCCGGCTGGCCGGGAAGTTCAGGTCGTAGACCCAGGACAGGAGCAGGAGCTTGAAGTCGTTGACGTAGACCATCCGGGCGTACTCGGCCAGGCGGCGCTCCCGCACCGCCGCGGCCACGGCCTCGCTCCAGGCCCCGGGCTCGTCGGCGAGGCCCAGGGTCACCACCGGGTTGAGCGCGCGGCCCGGGGCGAAATGGGCGGTCATGACCCGGAAGATGTCCAGCTTGTCCGCGTCGCGCACCACCCGGGCGGCCAGCAGGTGGTCCGCGGGCACGCCCCGGGGCAGGCGGAAGCGGTTGTGCAGCACCACCGCGGCGCGCACCAAGCCGCGCACCCGGGGCGTCTCCCCGTCCAGGGCCGGGGTGCTGCCCAGCAGCCGGCAGCCCAGGCGGCCGTGGATCACCGAGGCGCGGTCGTCGAAGGTGCGCCAGTCGCGGTACTGCTCGAAGCGGCCCAGGTCGGGCAGCAGCCCGGCCAGGCGGCAGGCCCGGTCCAGGTCCGGGGGCAGGGCCAGGGAGTCGGCCACCGCGGCGGCGTGGGCCGCCACCCGCAGGGAGTGCTCCTGCTTGATGGCGATGTTCTCGTCGAACGCCGCGTCGCCGGTCAGGAAACCCTGCACGTAGCGGGCGAAGAAGTCCCGGGCGCGGGAGAGGTCGGGCGCGGTCACGGCCGGGGCGTACCCTCGTTGTCACCTTCCTCGCGTATGCGCTTGGACTCGGCCAGGTACTCCTCCATGCTGATCTCGCCGCGCTTGGCGCGCCGGCGCAGCTCCTTGAGGCGGGCCTGGCGCGCTTTGCGCGGGGCGATGTGGCCGGTGCCGAACTCCGCGGGCCGCAGCCGGCCGCCCGGGCCGAAGAGCCAGCGCAGCAAATAGGCGATGGCCGCGAACAGCGCGATCACGAAGAGCATGCGGCCCAGGGCGGGCAGCACGGTTTCGCCGTAGCCGCCGAAGGGCCAGAGGGCCCAGGACCCGGCGGAAGCCTCGGGAAGGGGAAGTCGGTTGAACATGGCGGTCTCCGGGCGCAGGCATATCCCCTTGCGCCGCCCGGGGCAACTCCCGGCCGGGGGAGCGCCGCGGGCAACCCGGCAGTATACGCCTGCTCGGAACGGATTGCCAGTCCTGCAAAAAAAGTTTACGAACCGCCTTGTTGGGAACCTTACGGGGGGGGTGAGACCATGCGCGTGCTCATTGTTGACGACGACTTCGACAGCCGGCGTCTCCTGCAGAAGATCATCTACCCGTACGGCTACTGCGACGTGGCCGTGGACGGCGAGGAGGCGGTGGAGGCCTTCCGCCGCGCCCTGCGCGACGGCGAGCCCTACGACCTCATCTGCCTGGACATCATGATGCCCAACATGGACGGGCAGCAGGCCCTGCGCGAGATCCGCGACATCGAGAAGGAGGAGGGCGTGGCCAAGGACAAGGCGGTGAAGGTCATCATGGTCTCCGCCCTGGACGACTCCAAGGAACTGCACGACGCCTTCTTCCTGGGCGAGGCCACCTCCTACCTGGTCAAGCCCATCCGCAAGCAGACCCTGCTGGAGGAGATGAAGAACCTGGGCCTCAACGTGACCGAGAAGGTCCAGTAGCGGCCCGCGACGAAAGCGATACAGGCCGCTCTCCCGCGCCACGGGGGGGCGGCCTTTTGCTTGGCCCGCCGCGGCTCCGGCCGCGGCCTTGCCCTTGCCCGGGCAACGCGCTATGTCCGGCTTTTCGCCACCATCCGCAGCCCCGGGCCGACCCCGGCGCGCGGTCTGAATTCCCCAAGGAGGACGCCGTGATACCCAAGGACCTGCTGTATACCCGCTCCCACGAATGGACCCGCCTCGACAACGGCATTGCCGTGGTGGGCATCACCCATTTCGCCCAGGAACAGCTGGGCGACCTGACCTACGTGGAGCTGCCCGAGGCCGGGGCCACCGTGTCCGCCGGCGCCGAGATGGGCTCGGTGGAGTCGGTGAAGGCCGCCAGCGAGATCTACTCCCCGGTCTCCGGCGAGGTGGTGGAGGTCAACGCCGAGTTGGCCACCGCGCCCGAGCTGGTCAACCAGGAGCCCTACGGCGCGGGCTGGTTCATCAAGGTTAAGCTCTCGGACAAGCCCGCCGGCCTGCTCTCGCCCGAGGCGTACGCCGAGATCGTGGCCAGCGAACAGCATTAATCCCCGGCCAGGCCGGAACCGGGCCGGGGGGCGTCTGCCCGCCCGGCCCTGCGGGCGTCCTTCGCCCGGCAACAAGGAGTTCCCATGCCCTACGTCCCCCACCCCCCGGAAGAGGTCTCCGCCATGCTGGCCGTGCTCGGCGCGGCGTCGGTGGAGGAGCTCTTCGCGGACATCCCGGCGTCGCTCCGGCCCCGGAGCTTCAATCTCCCGCCCGGCCTGCCCGAGATGGAGGTCCTCGCCCGCCTGGAGGCCCTGGCCGCCAAGAACCGCACCGACCTGGTGAGCTTCCTGGGCGCGGGCTTCTACGACCACTTCATCCCCGCGGCGGTGGACGCGCTCACCATGCGCGGCGAGTTCTACACCGCGTACACGCCCTACCAGCCCGAGGCCTCCCAGGGCACGCTCCAGGCCATCTTCGAGTACCAGACCGCGGTGTGCCGGCTCTTCGGCATGGAGGCGGCCAACGCCTCGGCCTACGACGGCGGCTCGGCCATCTACGAGGCCATGATGATGGGCGTGCGCAAGACCCGCCGCACCCGGCTGGTCATCTGCGAGACCGTGAACCCCATCTACCGGACCATGCTCGACTCCTACACCCTGAACCTGAAGCTCGAACTGGTCACGGTGCCGCACAAGAACGGCGCGCCGGACCTGGACGCCCTGGCCGTGGCGGTCAACGACCGCACCGCCGCGGTGGTGGTCCAGAACCCGGACTTCTTCGGCGGGGTGCACGACTTCAGCGAGCTGTTCGCCCACGCCAAGAGCCGCGGCGCAGTGGCGGTCATGAGCGCCTACCCGGTCATGGCCGCGGTGCTCAAGACCCCCGGGGCCATGGGTGCGGACGTGTGCGTGGCCGAGGGCCAGAGCCTGGGCCTGCCCCTCTCCTTCGGCGGCCCCTACCTGGGCATCATGACCTGCACCCTGGACATGATCCGCCAGCTGCCCGGCCGCATCGTGGGCCAGACCCTGGACCTGCAGGGCCGCACCGGCTACGTGCTCACCCTGCAGGCCCGGGAGCAGCACATCCGGCGTGAGAAGGCCACCTCCAACATCTGCTCCAACCAGGCCCTGTGCGCCCTGCGCGCGCTGATCCACCTCTCCCTGCTGGGCCCCGAGGGCCTGGCCCGCACCGCCACCCTGGGCATGGAGCGCGCCCACCAGGCCGCGGCCAGGCTCTGCGCCCTGCCCGGGGTCAGCCGCCTGGGCGACGGCCCCTTCGGCAACGAGTTCGCGGTGCGCCTGCCCATCTCGGCCTACGAGGCCATCGACAAGCTCACCGCCCGGGGCTTCGTGCCCGGCTTCCCCCTGGGCCGCTACTACGCCGGCCTGGAGAACTGCCTGCTGGTCGCCTGCACCGAGAAGCACTCGGCCGCCGACGTGGGCATTCTCGCCGAACTGCTGGGAGGTGTCCTGTGAAGACCATCTACGCCAAGTCCTCCCCCGGCCGCGCCGGGACCTGGCCCCGCGCGCCCAAGGCCGTTGCCTCCGACTTCCTGCCCGCCTCCCTCCTGCGCGCCGGGGCGCCGGAACTGCCCGAGCTGGCCGAGCCCGACGTGGTGCGCCACTTCACCGAGCTGTCGCGCCGCAACTTCGGGGTGGACTCCAATTTCTACCCCCTGGGCTCCTGCACCATGAAATACAACCCCAAGTTCACCGAGGCGGTGGCGGCCATGCCCGGGTTCACCCGGCTGCACCCGCTCATGGCCCAGCTCAAGGGCGCGGGCCACTACGCCCAGGGCGCGCTGGAGGTCATGTACGAGCTGGAGGCGCTCCTGTGCGAGATCACCGGCATGGCCGGCTACACCCTGCACCCCATGGCCGGGGCGCACGGCGAGCTGACCGGCTGCATGATCATCGCCGCCTACCACGCGGACAAGGGCAACGCGAAGACCAAGGTCATCTGCCCGGACTCGGCGCACGGCACCAACCCGGCCTCGGCGGCCATCGCCGGCTACGACGTGGTGACCATCAAGTCCGAGGACGGCATCATCTCGCCCGCGGCGCTGGCGGCGGCCATGGACGATCAGGTGGCCGCGGTCATGATGACCTGCCCCAACACGCTGGGCCTGTTCGAGCGCCACCTGCCCGAGATCGTGGAGATCGTGCATTCCCACGACGCGCTGCTCTACTACGACGGGGCCAACCTGAACGCCATCCTGGGCAAGATGCGGGTGGGCGACGCGGGCTTCGACGTGGTGCACCTGAACCTGCACAAGACCTTCGCCACCCCGCACGGCGGCGGCGGCCCGGGCGCCGGCCCGGTGGGCGTGGGCGAGAAGCTCCTGCCCTACCTGCCCATCTCCCGGGTGCGCAAGCTGGAGGACGGCCGCTTCTTCCTGGACTACGACCATCCCAAGTCCATCGGGTACATGGCCCCGTTCTACGGCAACTTCGGGGTGGCGCTGAAGGCCTACGCCTACGTGCTGCGCCTGGGCCGGGAGGGGCTCATCCGGGTGAGCGAGAACGCGGTGCTGGCCGCCAACTACCTGCGCAAGCGCCTGGAGAACGTGCTGGAGATCCCCATCAACCGCACCTGCATGCACGAGTTCGTGGCCTCGGCCGTGCGCCAGGCCGCCAGCGGGGTGCGCGCCCTGGACCTGGCCAAGGCCCTCCTGGACCGCGGCCACCACGCGCCCACCATCTACTTCCCGCTCATCGTCAAGGAATGCCTCATGGTGGAGCCCACCGAGACCGAGAACAAGGCCACCCTGGACCGGTTCGTGGACGACCTGGTGGAGATCTGCCAGCAGGCCGAGACCGATCCCGAGGCCGTGCGCCGGGCCCCCGAGACCCTGCCCGTGACCCGCCTGGACGAGACCCGGGCCGCGCGCAGCATGTGGCTCACGGAGGACCTCTGTGGAGAGTAGGTTCGACCTGGTGGTGCTGGGCGGCGGGCCGGGCGGACTGGACTGCGCCCACGCCGCGGCCGGCCTGGGCCTGTCCGTGGCCCTGGTGGAGCGCACGGCCCTGGGCGGCACCTGCCTGAACCGGGGCTGCATCCCCACCAAGCTCTTCCTAGCCGCGGTGGAGCCGGCCCACGCGCTCTCGGCCCTGGGCAAGTTCAAGCTGGCCAGCGGCGAGGTGAAGGTGGACCTGGCGGCCCTGCAGGACCGCAAGAAAAAGCTCCTGGACGGCACCCGCAAGGCTGCGGGCCAGAAGCTGGCCGCGGCCAAGATCGAGCTGGTCCCGGGCACGGGCAGCATCCTGCCGGACAAAGTGGTCATGGTGCGCGGCGAGGAATGGGAGCGCACCGTGTCCTACGGCGCGCTGGTCATCGCCACCGGCGCGCGGCCGGCCGCCCCGAAAGCCCTCGCCCCGGACGGGGACCGCATCCTGGACTCCGACGCCGTCCTGGAGCTGGCCGAGGCCCCCAAGCGCCTGGCGGTCATCGGCGGCGGGTTCATCGGCCTGGAGCTGGCCCGGTTCTTCAGCCAGCTCGGCACGAAAATCACCCTCCTGGAGGCCCTGGACCGGCTCCTGCCCCTGGAAGACCCCGAGGTCTCCAAGGCGGTGCTCGCGGCGCACAAACGCGAGGGCTGGGACATCCGGCTGGGGGCCAAGGTGGCGGGGCTCAAGAGCGAAAACGGCGAGGCCGTGGTCAGCCTGGAAGATGGCAAGGAGATTCGCGCGGACTACTGCCTGGTGGCGGTGGGCCGCGCGCCCAACACCGCGGGCCTGGGCCTGGAGGAGGCCGGCGCGAAGCTGGATTCCCGCGGCTTCGTGCAGACCGACCCGCACCTGCTGGCCGCGGACGGCATCTACGTGATCGGCGACGCCAACGGCCGGCTCCAGCTGGCCCACGCCGCGTCCAGCCAGGGCGAGTACGTGGCCCGGCACGCCGCGGGCAGGGAAAAGCTGCCCTACTCCCCCGGCCCCATCCCCTGGTGCGTGTACGGCGAGCCCCAGGTGCTGCGGGTGGGCAAGAGCGCCGCGGACCTGCGGGCCCAGGGCGCGGAGCCTTCGGCCTCCACGGCCCAGCTGGCGGCCAACCCCATCTGCCAGGCGCACGCCCAGACCGCGGGCTTCGTGAAGTGCGTGTGGGCCTACGGCCGGCTGCAAGGGGTGACCGCGGTAGGCTACGGGGTGTCGCACCTGGTGAGCGCGGCCAGCATCATGGTGGCCCAGGGCTGGAACCGGGCCGATGCCGAGCGCCTGGTCTTCGCCCACCCCACCCTGGACGAGGCCCTGCGCGACGCCCTGCTGGCCGAGCGCAAGCCGGCCTGAGGGCAGGCCAAGACACGGCCCCATGCCCAGCGACGACATCCTGCTTCCCGGCCCGCCGCCCGGGGCCTTCGAGGCGGTGAAGCCCCTGCTCCTGGCCTCGGCCTCGCCGCGGCGCAGGAAGCTCCTGGCCTCCCTGGGCGTGGAGTTCACGGTGCTGCCCGCCGGCGCGGAGCCGGACCCCACGCCTGGCGAGGGTCAGGCCGACTACGCCCTGCGCGCGGCCCGGGCGAAAGCCGAGGAGGCCGCGGCCCTGCGGCCCGACTCCCTCATCATCGCCGCGGACACCATCGTGGTCCTGGGCAGCGAGATCATGGGCAAGCCCCGGGACGCGGAGCACGCGGTGGCCATGCTCACCCGCCTGGCCGGGGCCACCCACCAGGTCATCACCGGCTGCTGCCTGTTCCCGCCCGGCGGCAACGGCACCAAGCCCACCACTTTCGCCGCCTTCTCCGACGTGACCATGCTCCCCGCCACCCGCCAGATGCTCGCCGCCTACGTGGCCACCGGCGAGCCCGCGGACAAGGCCGGGGCCTACGCCATCCAAGGCAAAGGCGGCTTCCTGGTGGAACGGGTCAGCGGCTCCTACACCAACGTCGTCGGCCTCCCCCTGGCCAAGACCACCCGGGCGCTGCTGGACATGGGGGCGATTCGGGTGCGGAACACGGCCCAAGACTAGTTCCTACAACGAAGTCCCGCTGAAATATTCGGCGGGGGAGGGTCGCCCCTCCCCCGCCGTTTTCATGCTTCGCCCCCCTACCCGTGAAAGGCCGGGTGGGCTGTTATGTCACCCTTGGGCTCATCGCCTTGGAACAGCAAGGCCAGCACGTACTGGTGGGGCACGCCGGGGTACTCCAGTTTGTCGCAGGTGCGGAACCCGAAGCGCTGGTAGTAGGCCGGGTCGCCGACCAGGACCACGCCGCGGGCTCCGCTAGCCGCCAGGCAGCGCAGGGCCTCGCGGATGAGGGCGGAGCCGATGCCTTGGCGCTGGCGAGCGGGCAGGACGCCCAGTGGGCCGAGCAGGTACCAGCCCTGCTTCTCCTGGCCCACGCTGGCGGGGGACAGGGCGATGTGTCCCACCAGCCCGGAGTTGGGGACGGGGTTGGGGCCGGGTTCGGGGCCAGTGCCATCCTCGGCCACCAGGGAGCGGGCCAGATCGCCGGCAACGCGCAGGCGCTGCACGATGCGGTGCTCGGTGGGCTCGGCCCCGGGCGGGTGCACGGGGTGGTTCAGGAACGCCGCGTATTGCAGTTGCGAGATGGCCTCGCGGTCCCAGGTCTCTTCAGGCCGGATACGGATCGACATGCGCATTGCGCACTCCTTGCAGCAACCGTTGGTGAAGGCCGCGGGCGGCCGGATAGGGCCGGACGCACCACGGCAAAGCCTCGCTGGGGAAGCGGGAGCAGGGTTGCCGGCGCAGGACGCAACACCGCGCGGCCCGGAAACGGGCCTCAGGAAGGCGGGCGGGCGGCCCTGGGGGGCCGCGCCGGGGCGGCTACCGGTTGCGGCCCGAGCCGGCAACCAGGAGCGCAATATC
>JAEXTU010000055.1 GCA_023453335.1 Pseudomonadota bacterium
CCCTCGGCCAGGGCCAGGGCCATGTTGTACTGGATGTTCTCGTCCTCGGGCGCGAGCTTCTCGGCCTCCTGGTACTCCTTGACCGCCTCCTGCCACTTGCCCTGCTTGCGCAGGGCCAGGCCCAGGCGGTTGAAGACCAGGGGCTTGAGGGCCTCGGGCGAGTTGCGCGCGGCCTTGATGCTGGAGCGGAAATATTGCTCGGATATGGCCGGGTCCACGTTCAGGTACTGCTCGGCGATCTCCAGGTCCACGGCGCTGACCTTGGCCGCGCCCTCCTGGGCGGCCAGGTCCAGGGCCGCGGTCAGGTGGCGCTGCGCGTCCTCGGCCTTGCCGCGCCTGATCAGGATCTTGCCCAGGCCCAGCTTGCGCTCCAGGTGGTTGGGCGAGATCTTGTCCAGCTTGCGCAGGTATTCCAGCATGCCCTGCTCGTTGTCCTCCTCGGTGAAGAAGTCGAGGATGCGCTTGAGCGGCTCGATGTACATGTCCGCGCTGGCCTCGGCGGACTTGTAGGCCTCCAGGGCCTCCTGCCGCCGGGCCAGGCCGCGCAGGGCGTCGCCCATGATCATGAAGCCCACCGCGCTGTTGGGCTTGAGGCCCAGGATCACCTGGGCGGTGTCCAGGGCGTTGTCGAAGTCGTTGTACTCCAGGAAGTCCTTGCCCTGCCGCACCAGGGCCTGGAACTCGGACTGGGGCTCCACGGTGAAGGCCAGCTTCTCCACCAGCACGTTGGGCGAAACCGGCTTGGTGATGAAATTGTCGGCCCCGGCCTCGTGGTACTGGGCCAGGTCATGCGCCGAGACCTCCAGGGAGAGCACGATGACCGGCAGGTCCTTGTAGCTCTGCTTGAGCCACTTGACCATTCGGTTGGTGGGTTCGCCGCGCAGCAGGCGCTCGATGAGCACCAGGGGCTTACGGCCGCGGCGCACCAGGTCCTCGATCTCGATGGTGGCCTTCTGCACCGAGGAGGCGTTGCGCAGCAGGCCCAGGTCCAGGCCCAGGTCCACGTGCAGAGCCGAGCGCATGGTCTGGAGGAACATCTTGTCTTCGCTGAGGAGATAGAAGAGGCCGGACTTCTTCTCCACGTAGTCCAGGATGCAGTCCGAGTAGCGGACGATGACCACCTCGCTCTCCTTGAGCAGGTAGTACGACTTGAGCTCGGTCCGCTTCTTCTGCTCGAGTTCGTCAAGCTCCTTGCGGGTGGACTTGACGATGGTGACGCCGGACTTCCGGTGCCGTTCTCTGTCCATGCCGGGGTGGCCGCTTCGGAACCGGCCTGCTGCGGGGCCGGATGAGGGTTCTCGCAATGCCGGGCCGGGCGCCTACGCCCGCAGGGCACTACCCATGATACCCGTAACTAGGCCGAATCCGTAAGGAGTGCAAGCCGCGCGCGCCTGGCGCGGCGTTGCGGTCAGGCGCCGGGTTCCTGCCCGCCGCGAACCCGCGGCCCCTCCCACAGGTCGTAGAGCAGGAGCGAGCAGGGGAGCTTGGCGTTGAAGAAGGGATGCTTGCGGCTGGGGCGCAGGCCGATGCGCTTGGCCAGGCCGGGTGCGGCGGTGAAGACGCCGGCCCGGTACCCCGCGCAGCGGCGCTTCAGGAAATCGCCCAGGCCCTGGTAGGTGTCGCCCAGCTCCGCGGTTTCGCCCAGGCGCTGGCCGTACTCCGGGTTCACCAGCACCGCGCCCGGGCCTTCGGGCACCGGGGTGTCCCGGAAGTCGCAGAGCGAAAACTCGATGTCTTCCCCCACCCCGGCGGTGTCGGCATTGGCCCGGGCCGCGTCCAGGGCCGCGGGGTCGTGGTCCGTGGCGATGATCCGGCCGATCTTGGGGCGGATGGCCTGGCGCGCCGCGGCCCGCATGTCGGCCCAGGCCGCGGGGTCGAACTCCCGCAGGCGGGTGAAGGCGAAGTCCGGGCGCAGGAGCCCCGGCGCGATGTTGCGGGCCATCAGCGCGGCCTCGATGGCCAGGGTGCCGCTGCCGCACATGGGGTTCACGAAATGGGTGGCCGGGTCCCAGCCTGCGGCGCGGATGACCGCTGCGGCCAGGGTCTCCTGCATGGGCGCGCTGTGCGGCCGGAGCCGGTAGCCGCGGCGGGGCAGGGGGATGCCCGAGGTGTCCAGGTAGAGCTCGGCCTTGGGGCCGTGCCAGTACAGGAAGAGCACCACCCCCGCGGCCTGGTCCGGCCCGGAGTCCGGCCGGCGGCCGGACTGCGCGGCAAACCGGTCGGCCACCGCGTCCTTGACCCGCAGATTGGGAAAGCGGGTGTCCCGGATGGAGGGGTGCGCAACCGAGCTGTGCACCGAGAAATACCCGTCGGCGGCGAAGACCTCCTCCCAGGGCAGGGCGTTCACTTCGCGGTAGACCATGTCCGGGTGCATGGCCCCGAAGCGCCTCAGCCGGTAGTGCACCCGGTGGCCGCAGCGCAGGTGCAGGTTCAGGCGCAGGCAGTCGGCCAGGGTGCCGGTGGTGCGCACCCCGGCCTCCATCTCCGCGCACTCGTAGCCCAGCCCGCGCATCTCCGCGGCCAGGAAGGGGGCCAGGCCCTTGGGGCAGGACACCAGCAGGGCGCTTTCCCGGGTCAGGGTGAACATGGGGCGGGGCGGGCTCCGGCTAGTCCTCGTCCGGCTCGGTCGCGGGGCAGGCGGCCTTGTGGCCGGGGGCGATGAGCAGCGGGCCCTCGATATGGAGTTCCTCGCGGAACATTTTCAGGCGCAGGAGCGAGGCCCGGGTCACGGTCTGGCCCTTGAGCAGGAGCTTGGTGTTGTCCTTGTTCACCAGGTCCCGGGCCAGGACCATGCATTCCTGGACTTCGTCCAGGGGCATCTCCTTGGGGGTGTCCGCCTCGCACTGCTTGAGATGGGCCTCCAGGGCCGCGAGCACCTTGGGGTCGTAGGTGCCCGGCCGCTGGGCCATGATGGCCAGGGCCTTGGCCCAGGGCGCGCCCTTGCGCTCCAGGTGGTCCAGGTCCAGCACCGCCTTGAGGATGCGCGCCTCCATGGGCGGGTTGTCCTTGGCCTTGCGGTGCTGGTTCAGGATGATCTGGGCCACGTAGGCCATGCGCGAGATGTTGCGCAGGAGTTTGGCCGCGATGAGCGGGTGGGTCTCGAACTGCTTGCGTTCCTCCGGGGTGAAGTCCCGGCCCGAGTCCAGCTTCTCCATGATCTCCGGGGGCAGGCCCACGCAGCCCACGTGGGAGAGGGTCACGGCCAGGTCCAGCTGCCAGGTGGGCTTGACCTGGAGCATCCGGCCCAGGAGCATGGCCCGGTCCCGGATGCGCTTGCTGCGGCTGATGGCGTAGGGGTTCACCAGGCCCAGGATGTCCACCAGCACCCGCACCGTGCCCTGCAGGGTGTCCCGGAACATCTCCTTTTCCCGCACGTAGGCCTGGTACTGCTGCAAGCCCTCGGCCAGGGCCACGGCCAGGGCCTGGGGGGACAGGGGTTTGGTGAGCAGCTTGGCGGCGCCGCCCTGGTTGACCGCCTTGAGCGCGGCCTTGAAGTCCGCGCGGTGGGTCACGGCCAGCCGCACGGTCTGGGGGGAGAGCTCCTTGACCTTGGCCAGCAGGGCCGCGCCGTCCATGTCCGGCAGCTCCAGCTCGCACACGATGATGGCCACGTGGTCGCCGCTGGACAGGGCCTGCAGGGCGTCCTTGCCCGAGGCCGCGGTGGCCACCGGGAAACGCTGGCCCAGGTTGGCGCTGGCGTCCTCCAGGGCCTGGGCGTCGCCGTCCACGAAGAGGATCTTGGTGGGCATGCTGCATCCTCCCCGCTAGTCCGTTTCGATGGTCCGGGTGGCGGAGTTCCAGCGGAAATGGGCCGCGGGCATGGCCGCGTCGATGGTCAGCAGCCGCCGCCCCATGCTGATCTCCACCCCGGGGTACACGGTCCCGGTGGCCTGGATGCCCACGGCCTCCAGGTCCTTCTCGCCGATGAGCAGGTCGTCGTTCAGTTCCTGCTCCACGGCCTTGAGGTCGGTCTGGTCCTGGCTCTTGATCTTGATGAGCTCGGCCAGGATGCGCCGGTCCTCCTCGGGCGCAGCCATGAGCACGGAGAGGGCGTCCTCGGAGCCGATGCCCTTGGCCAGCTTGTCCAGGTGGGCCTCCAGGGCCTCCTTGCGGGCCATGAGCTCCGGGGTGCGCGGCCCCTCCACGAAGACCTCGATGCGGGTGGCCACCCCGGTCTCGCCGCCCAGCTGCTTGGCGATGAGGCCGGTGCGGCAGCGCACCACGCCGCCCACCACGTTGCCGTTGCCGCTGTTCAGCACCACCTTGCCCCGGGACAGGACGTCGCTGGCGGTGATGTCCCCGGCGGTGACCACGTCGCCCTCGGCGCGGATCACCGCGTTCTGGATGAACTTGGCGCGCACGGTCCCGCCGGCCCGCACCAGGTTCTCCCCGCCCTGCAGGATGCCGCCCTGCACGGTCACGTTGCTGCCGGCGGTGATGTCCGCGCTCTCCACGGTGTCCTTGACGACGACGTCCTTGCCGGCGTGCACCGCGAAGCCCGAGCGCACGCAGCCGCGGACCTCCACCGTGCCCTGGGGCGCGGTGATGTTGCCCGAGTCCAGGCCCACGTCCCCGGGCACCACCAGGACCTCGCTCACCCGCAGGGTGCCCTTGGCGAAGTCCGGGATGCCGCCGCAGGTGGCCACGTACTCCACGCCGCCGTTCTCCAGCTTCTTCTCGGCCACGCCCTCGCCGGCCTTGACCGCCAGGGGCTTTCCGTCCGGGGCGGCCAGGGGCTTACCGAAGATGTCCGCGCCGGGCCGGGCCTTGGTGGGCGGGTGCAGCAGGGCCAGGGTCGTGCCCGCGGCCACCTGCTGGAAGGTCTCGCGCTCCCGGTAGTCCATGGTCCCGTCTTCGCGCAGCTTGCCCACGGCCTTGGCGTGCTCGAAAAAGAACTCCAGCCGGCCGTTCTGGCCGGGAACCGCCGCCGCGCCGCGCGACACCACGCAGCCCAGGGCCGGCTCGCCGGTCTTGAAGGCCTGGGCGTGGGCCCGGGCCAGGGCCTCGGTGTCCAGGGGAATGGAGCCGAACTTGCCGGTGATGGACAGGGCCACCTGCTGGGGATGGATGGGCTTGCCCGAGAAGTCCACGGGGTGGATGTCCACGCCCAGGGCCATGCGGTCCTCGGACACGGTCCACAGGGGCCGCACCCGGATGCCGTCGCCGGTCGCCTCCACCAGGCCGAGCAGGGCGGCGCGCAGGGTGCCGTCCGCCTCCCGGGTCCAGTTGTCCTCGGGGCCGGGCTTCAGGCCTGCGAAATCCGCGGCGGCCTCGGACGGGATACGGGCAAAGGCCTCGCCGGCAGGAACTGGGCGGTCGAGGTCGCCCAGGGGGAGGAGTCCGGAAGGAAGGTTGGCCATGGCTGCTCCTGTCTCCGGTATCTGCGGGCAGAGATAGGTGATTCAACCGCCTTGTCAAACTCCCGGGCGGCTCGGGATGGGCCCCCGGGGCGGGCCGCGGGACTCCGCGCCACGCAGAAAGCCCTATCAGGGTGCGGGCGCGTGGGCAAGGGCAAGGGTCCGAGGGGCAGGCCGAGAGGCTTTCTCGTCAGGGAACGCGGGGAATTTCAACACAACGTTTGTCGTATGGGCGCGGCGCCGGTTCGGCAGCAGGATTATTTCTTGCGGTGCCCGCCCAAGACCAGCTTGGAGCCGCGGGCCGGATTGGCCAGGTAGGCGTCTATCGGGATGTTGTTGCCGCCGCGCTCGAAGGCCCCCACTCCGGCGTTTCCGGCAAAGGCGTTGGCCCCCTTGAGCCACTTGACCATGCCGTAGAACTGGGCCTTGGACGGGGTGTAGTGCCCGCTGTTGTCATTGATGAAGGTCAGCTTGCCCTGCACCGCGGCCACCATGCCGGCGCAGCGGATGAGGTCGCCTCCGGTGAGCGAGGAGTGGTGGATGACGCCCTCCTTGTGCTGGCCCACCACCAGTTCGCAGGCCTTGGTGAAGTTGTAGGCCTTGGCCCGGTCATGCCCGCCCTTGCCCTCGGTGACGTGGGTGGTGTCGAAGGGTTTGCGTTCGCCGTTGGCCAGATGCTCCCAGCAGTTGCCTTCGCTGTCCACGGTCACCAGGGTGACCTCGGCCAGGGGCCGGCCCGGGGTGTTGTACTGGACCATGTTGGGAGCGTTGTCGTAGTCGTCCTTCTCGGCGCAGAAGTTCGTGCCGTCCAGGTAGACGATGAAGGGCTCGCGGTAGTTTTCCTCGTAGACCTTGCGGACCCATTCCGGGAGCTTGCCCGGGATGGTGTTGAACGCATAGAAGTTCACGCCGACTTTCCAGCGTTCGGTGCCCTGCGTGTTCATCCGGCCCTGCTTGCGCATGGTCTGGAAATCCCACTGGAACTCGAACTCGCGGTGGAAGGGGTCCAGCTTCTCGCCCATGCCGCCGCCCTGCAGGCCGATGACGTTCATGCCCACGCCGCCGGACACCCACTTGCCGCCTGGCTCGGGCTTGGCGATGGGCACGATCTTCTGGGTCTCCAATTGGCGGATGATGGAAAAGGGGTCCATGACCTCCGGGTTGTCCTGGTGCACGAAATAGTAGTCCAGCAGGGTCTTGAGGTAGAGTCGCTTGTTGCTGGCCCTGGCCTTGATCTCGGCGACCTGGGGCTTGGATACCAAGCGCTGGCATTCGTTGGCCACCCGCTCGAGCGCGGTGACCCTGCTCTGGAACTGGCCGAGCTGGTCCTTGGGCATGCGGTGGTAGTACTCGACGGCCTTCAGTATCGGGAGGTACGGGTTGTCCCCGAACCACCGTTTCTTGGTGCCTGACAGGCGCTGCTGGCAAACATCGACGGAGGGAAGGTCGATCCATATAGGCGCGGCCATCGTGGTGTTCCTTTTCCGTACGTAAAGAAAGTTTCGTTACATCGCCCGAACTTCGCCGTATCGGGAAGAATACTTGGTCAGGTATGCGGGCGTCAATGGGGTTAGCCGGCCAATCGCGGTCGAGCAAGGCATTGAGGCCGCGGTGGATTTTGCCTACACTCCAGTTTCCACGTCACGCGAGGAGGCATCCATGCCGGTCATCATGGGCACCGCCGGGCACATCGACCACGGCAAGACCACCCTGGTGAAGGCCCTCACGGGCATCGACTGCGACCGATTGGTCGAAGAGAAAAAACGGGGCATCACCATCGAGCTGGGCTTCGCCTTCCTGGACCTGCCGGGCGGCGGGCGGCTGGGGGTCATCGACGTGCCCGGGCACGAGCGCTTCGTGAAGAACATGGTGGCCGGGGCGCACGGAGTGGACTTCGTGCTCCTGGTCATCGCCGCGGACGAGGGGGTCATGCCCCAGACCCGCGAGCACCTGGAGATCTGCACCCTGCTCGGGGTCCGGCACGGCCTGGTGGCCCTCACCAAGGCGGACATGGTGGAGCCGGACTGGCTGGACATGGTGGCCGAGGACGTGCGCGGGTTCCTGGCCGGCACCTTCCTGGAGGGCGCGCCGGTGCTGCCGGTGTCGGCGCACACCGGCGCGGGACTGGACGCGCTCAAGGCCGAGCTGGAGGCCCTGGCCCGGACCCTGGCCCCGCGCCGCCGCTCAGACCTGGTGCGGCTGCCTGTGGACCGGGTCTTCACCATGCGCGGCCACGGCACGGTGGTCACCGGCACCCTGGTCTCGGGCAGCTTCCGGCTCGGCGACGACGTGTTGCTCTATCCCGGAGGACTGGCCTCCAAGGTGCGCGGGCTCCAGTCGCACGGGGCCACGGCCGAGGAGGCCGGGGCCGGCCGCCGCACCGCGGTGAACCTGGCCGGCCTGGAGGTGGAGCAAATCCAGCGCGGCGACGTGCTCGCCCGGCCGGGCACCCTCTTTCCCTCCCTGGTCTGGGACCTGGAACTGACCCTGCTCCCCTCGGCCAAGAAGGAGCTCAGGCACCGCAAGGAGGTGCATTTCCACCACGGCACCCGCGAGGTCCTGGCCCGGCTCCACTTCCTGGACCGGGAGGCCCTGGCCCCGGGCGAGACCTGCATCTGCCAGGTGCGGTTCGCCGAGCCCCTGGTGGGGGTGTGGGGCGACCGGGTGGTGGTGCGCTCCTTCTCGCCCCTGCGCACTATCGCCGGCGGCCGGGTGGTGGGTCCGGCCGGGCACAAGGTCAAGCGCTTCAAGCCCGAGTCCCAGGCCCTCCTGGCCCGACTGGCGGGCGACGACCCCGAGGACGTGCTCCTGGCCCAACTGGCCCTGGCCGGGGCCGAGGGCGTCACCTTCGCCCGGCTCATGACCATGACCGACCTGGAGTCCAAGGCCCTGGACAAGCTGATGGGCACCCTCTTGAGCAAGGGCAAGGCATTTGTCTTCGACCGCGAGGAGCGCGCCCTGGCCGCGGGCGAGGTGGTGGAGTCCCTGGTGGCCGGGCTCTCCGCCCACCTGGCCGATTTCCATGCCAAGAACCCCATGAAGCAGGGGGTGAGCCGGGGCGAGCTGGCTTCCACCTGGGGCCGCGGCCTGCCGGACAAGCTCTTCCACCTGGTGCTGGAGCGGCTCATGAAGGCCGGGCAGGTGGCGGCCGAGGCCGAGGTCCTGCGCCTGGCCGGGCACAAGGTTTCCCTGGCCTCGGACCAGTCGAAGTTGCGGGAGTCCATCCTGGACGCCTACGCCCGGGGCGGCCAGGCCCCACCCAACCTGCCTGACGTGCTGGACCCGCTGGGGGTGTCCTTCAAGGAGGCCGCGCCGGTGTTCAAGCTGCTCCAGGAGCAGGGGGAGCTCATCAAGGTCAAGGAGGACATGTACTTCCACGCCCCGGTCCTGGCCGCGCTCAGGCAGCGGGTGGTGGACTACCTGACAACGCACGAGGACATGGGCGCGCCCGAGTTCAAGGAGGTGGGGGGCCTCACCCGCAAGTACGCCATTCCCTTTTTGGAGTACCTGGACAAGGAGAAGGTCACGGTCCGGGTGGGCGACCGCCGGGTGCTGCGCAAGCGCTGAGCCGGCCGGCTCAGCCCTTGGGCTCGTCCTGCCGCACGTCGTCGAAATCGTGGCGCACCCGCTCCAGGCCGGAGCGGTACCCTTCCGCGTCCCCGTAAGCGAAGAACTTCTTGTAGCGGCCGTGCACCGTCCGTACCGGCCGGGCATGGCGGATGGGGCACCAGTACTGCTCGGTGCGGGCCGCCACCTCTCGCACGTAGGCCATCACCCCGTTGAAGTAGCCGCAGTACACACAGTTCAGCTTCTCAATGAGGTTGAGGTAGGACAGGGCGTGCCGGTCGATGACCACATAGTCGCCGCGCCGGACCCGGGGGATGCCGTAAATCGGGAAGCAGACCCATTGGTAGGCCGCTACCACCACGTCCAGGATGACGGCCGGGATGAGCGCGCACCAGATCAGGGGGATGGTCAGGACGATCATCACCCCGGAATCGTACACGTAGTCCGACCACCGGGCGGCCAGCTCCCGGTGGCGCTTGCGCATTTCCTCGCTGAAGAGAACCTTTTTGCGGCGGATGGTGTAGAGGATCTCGTCCTGCTTCTGGTGCAACTCCTCGGAGAGTTCCCGTTCCAGGACCGCGATCTTGCCCAGCAGTTCGTCGATCTTGTTCACAGTGCATTCCGTGCGGTTGGGCGCGCCGGCGGCCCGGGTCCGGCTCTGCGGACGGCGCGGGATGGGGGGCCGATGCCCGGGCATACACCACCGGCCGGCACAGGGACAGGGAAATGTGGACTCAGTCCGGGATGGGGCAGGCTGTGTCCAGGGCGGCGCCGGGGTAGAGGGGCAGGGTGAAGTAGAAGGTGCTGCCCGCGCCGGGCGCGCTGCGCACCCAGATGCGGCCGCCGTGGTGCTCCACGATCTGCTTGCAGATGGCCAGGCCCAGGCCGGTGCCCTGGGGCTTCTCGGTCAGGGTGTCGCCGGCCGGGCGGAACTTCTCGAAGATGCGCTCCTGGTGCTCCAGGGCGATGCCCACCCCGGTGTCCTCCACCCGGACCAGCACCTTGTCGCCGTCCACCTCCGCAGCCAGGTTGATGGAGCCGGCGGACGTGAATTTCACCGCGTTGGAGATGAGGTTCACCAGCACCTGGATGATGCGGTCCCGGTCCCCCAGCACCGGGGGCAGGTCCTCGGGCACGTTGCTCCCGAAGCGCAGGCCCTTGCGGCGGTAAAGGGGGCCGGTGGCCGCGGCCGCGTCCGCGGCGGCCTCGGACAGGCTGAGCGGGGCCATGTGCCAGTCCACCCGCCCCGACTCCATCTTGGAGATGTCCAGCACGTCGTCGATGAGGCATTTGAGCCGCTGCCCCTCGGAGGTGATGATGTGCAGGTTGGTGTTCACCTGGCGCACGGCCTTGCGGGTTTCCTCGGAGCCGGCGGGCAGCCGGGGGAAGACCTCCTGGCCCAGCTTGCGCCGGATGAGCTTGGCGAACCCCAGCACCGAGG
>JAEXTU010000080.1 GCA_023453335.1 Pseudomonadota bacterium
CATGAGCCACGAGCTGCGCACCCCCCTGAACGCCATCATCGGGCTCACGGACATCGTGCTGCAGACCGGCCTGGAGAACGAGCAGCGGGACTACCTGCACACGGTGAACGAGTCGGCCCAGCACCTGCTGGTCATCGTCAACGACATCCTGGACTTCTCCGCCATCGAGGCCTGCAAGCTGGAGCTGCACCCGGTGCACTTCGACCTGCGCCAGTCCCTGGACGCGACCATGCGGGCCCTGGACGCCCAGGCCCGGGGCAAGCGCCTGGACCTGGCCCTGGAGGTGGCCCCGGACGTGCCCGCGCACCTGCTGGGCGATCCGGCGCGGCTGCGCCAGGTCCTGGTGAACCTGGTGGGCAACGCCATCAAGTTCACCCGGCAGGGCGGGGTCCGGGTGGGGGTGGACCTGGCGGAGCAGGACGCCGGGACCGGCGACGGGTCCATCAGCCTGCTTTTCGTGGTGGAGGACACCGGCATCGGCATCCGCCCCGAGGACCAGCCCCGGCTTTTCGCCGCCTTTGCCCAGGGCGCGGGCGTCGAGGGCTGCGGGGCGCGAGGCACCGGCCTGGGCCTGGCCATCAGCAAGCAACTGGTGGGCATGATGGGGGGCGAGATCGGGCTGCGCAGCGAGCCGGGGCAGGGGAGCGCCTTCTATTTCACCGCCCGGTTCGCGCCCGGCGATCCCGGCCGGGAGGCCCCGGGCCGGGCCGGGGCGGAGTCCGGGCCGGCCGCGCGGCCCCTGCGCGTCCTGGTGGCCGAGGACAATCCCCTGAACGCCCGGGTGGCGGGCCTGCAGCTGGCCCGGCTGGGGCACGAGGCCGAGTACGCCCCGGACGGGCTGGCGGCGGTGGCCATGCTGGCGGCCGCGCCCTTCGACCTGGTGCTCATGGACATCGAGATGCCCGGCCTGGACGGGGTGGAGGCCACCACCTGCATCCGCCGGGGGGACGCCGGGGAGGCCCGGCGCGACGTGCCCATCGTGGCCATGACCGCCCATGCCTTTGCCGAGCAGCGCGCGGCGTGCATGCAGGCCGGCATGAACGATTTCATCGCCAAGCCGGTCAGCCTCCGGCGGCTCCGGGAGGTCATCGAAAAGATCGCAGGGTGTTGAGCCGTTGCGGTTGGCCCGGAAGGTTCCTCAGCCTCGGCGACTCGTCCCGGAGAGGTCCTGGCCCAGGAGCAGCCGGCCGTGCTCCATGGGGGCAACCGCCTGAAACGATTAGAGGGACGCGGCGCCGCATCAATCGCCCCCCTGGCTTGACAGGGTCTAAATCCCGCTTATTTTGCCGGGGATTACTCTTTCCGAGGAGGCTTCCATGAAGATTGCGGTTCCCACCCGGCAGGGCCAGGTGGACGAGCATTTCGGGCACTGCGAGTCCTTCACCGTGTTCAATCTGGATGAGAACAAGGCCGTGGCCGGCGAGGTGAGCTTCACCCCGCCCCCGGGCTGCGGGTGCAAGTCCGAGGTGGCCGGGACCCTCAAGGGCATGGGCGTGACTCTGCTCATCGGCGGCAACATGGGCGAGGGCGCGGCGGCCAAGCTGCGGGCCGCGGGCATCGCCGTGGTGCGCGGGGCCTCCGGCCCGGTGCGCGACGCGGTGGCCGCCTGGGCCGCGGGCAAACTGGCGGACAGCAAGATAGTCTGCCTCTCCCACCACGGCCCCGAGGGCTGCGGCAACCACTAGCCCCGGAGGGCGCATGGACCTAGGCGGCCTGGGCTTCGATCCGTGGTTTGCGGCGCACGCCGCGGAACTGGGCCAGGAGGGCTGCGGCTTCGCCCGGGTCTGCGCCGTGGACCGCGGGGCCTACCTGGTGCGCGACGCGGTGCGGGAGGTCCCGGCCGAGCTGGCCGGCCGCCTGGCCTACGCGGCCGAGAGCCCGGCCGACCTGCCCTGCGTCGGGGACTGGGTGGTGGCGCAGTTCTACAACGACGACACCGCGGCTATCGTGCACCGGGTGTTTCCCCGCCGGACCTTCCTGCGCCGCCGGGCCGCGGGCGGGGACGGCCAGTCCCAGATGATCGCGGCCAACGTGGACACCGCCTTCCTGGTCCAGTCCTGCCATTACGACTTCAACCCGGCCCGGCTGGACCGCTACCTGGTCATGGCCGCGGACGGCGGGGTGGAGCCGGTGGTGCTGCTCACCAAGGCGGACCTGGCCACCCCGGCCGAGCTGGAACGGATGCTGGAGGCGGTGCGCGCCGCCACCCGGGTCCGGGTGCTGGCGCTGAGCGCCGCCACCGGCCAGGGCTTCGCCGACTTCGTCCAGTCCCTGGCCCCGGGCCGGACCTGCTGTCTGCTGGGCTCCTCCGGGGTGGGCAAGACCACCCTCATCAACCGGCTCCTGGGCCGGGAGGCATTCGCCACCCGGACGGTGAGCGGCAGCGGCGAGGGGGTGCACGCCACCACCCGTCGGCAGTTGGTGCTGCTGGACTCCGGGGCCATGCTGGTGGACACGCCCGGGATGCGGGAGCTGGGCCTGCGGGGGGACGGGGAGGGCGTGGACCAGGGCTTCGTCGAGCTGGCCGCCCTGGCCGGCGGCTGCCGCTACGCCGACTGCCGCCACGAGGCGGAGCCCGGCTGCGCGGTGCTGGCCGCGGTGGAGCGGGGCGAGGTGCCGCGCGAGCGCTACGCCAGCTTCCTCAAGCTGCGCCGGGAAGCGGATTTCCAGGCCATGACCACCCTGGAGAAACGCAGGAAGGACAAGGCCTTCGGCAAGTTCCTCAAGACGGTCAAGAAGGGGCTGCGGGACTGAGCGCAGCCGCGCAGGCATAAAAAGGGCGGCGCACGCCAACTATATGGGGCGCGCCGCCCTTTTTGTGGCGTGTGCCTAGGCCAGGACCACCTGGCGGGACACCGGGCGGACCAGGTCGCGGCCCGCGGGGCCGAGGACCAGCAGCGCGGTGGACAGGGCGTCGGCGTGGGCCGCGGTGTCCGCCACCACGGTGGCGGAGTGCACCAGGTGCGGGCACTGGCCGGTGGCCGGGTCGAAGATGTGGTAGTAGTGCCGCTCCGGGTCGAAGAACACCTCGTAGTCGCCCGAGGTGGTGCAGCCGCCCTCGGCCAGCTCGATGACCTCCCGGACCCCCTGCGGGTCGGCCGGGTCGCGCACGGCCAGGACCCAGGGCAGGCCTTCGGCCTTGCCCCCGAAGGCCGCGATGTCGCCGCCCGCGTCCACCATGCCGTGCCTGACCCCGGCCCGGCGCAGGGCCTCGGCCATGGCGTCCACGATGTAGCCCTTGGCCACCCCGTCCAGGGTGAGCGCCATGCCGGAGCGGGTGAACTCCACCCGGCGGCGGTCCCAGCGCATCCGGTCCAGGCCCACCAGGCCGCGGCGCGCGGCCAGCTCCGCGGGGTCGGGGGTGCGGCCGGCCGCGCACTCGGCCTCCACGTAGGCCAGCACCGGGAGCACCGTGGGGTCGAAGGCCCTGGCCGTGCGCCGATGCGCCTCGCGGGCCAGGTCCAGGACCTCCAGCAGGCTGGGGAGCGGCCCGTCCAGCCGGCCCGCGTCGTTGAGCACCGCCACCGGGGAGGCGGGGATGAAGCGGGAGAGTTGGGGTTCCAGCCGG
>JAEXTU010000117.1 GCA_023453335.1 Pseudomonadota bacterium
GGACAGGGAGCGGGCGCGCGGGACGGGACGCGCGTCAGGCCACGTCCAGGCCCATGCCGTCCCCGGGCAGGCCCAGGGTCTCTGGGGTGAGGCCGACGATGCCCAGGCCGGCGGCGTGGGCGAAGTCCAGGGCGGCGGGGCGGTCGAAGAACAGGCTCACGCCCGCCTCCACGCCCAGGCAGCCCACCCCGGCCGCGGCCATGGCCTCCAGGGTCTTTACCCCCACCGACGGCAGATCGAAGCGGAGGTCCTGGTTGGGCTTGACGATCTTCACCAGGGTGCAGCCCTTGGCCAGCCCCCCGGCGCGGGCGATGCAGGCGTCGGTGCCCTCCATGCCCTCCACCGCCACCACCATGCGCTCCTTGACCGCCAGGGCCTGGCCGATGTCCAGCCGGCCCAAGGCCTTGGCCCGGGGCCAGGCGTAGCGCAGCTCCTCCCACTGGTCCTTGGAGGGCTTCTTGCGGGAGAGCACCCCGGCCGGGCAGGCCAGGTCGGGCACCAGGTCCAGGGCCGAGACCACGGCCATGCCCTCGCCCTCCAGCTCCCCGGCCACCGCCCGCAGCACGCTGTCGTCGCCGCGGGTGGCCAGGCGCATGATGAGCTTCATGGCCCGCAGGTCCGGCCGGATGTCCAGGGCGCGGGGCTTGTTGATGCTCCCGGCCAGGACCACCCGGGTAACTCCCTCGGCCTTGAAAAAGGCGATGAGCTTGCCGAGCTGGCCGAGCTTGAGTTCGGTGAAGGCGTCCACCCGGCCGGCCAGGGTGGGATCGACGTTGCCGGCAAAGCCGGCGGCGGCCACGCGCTGGCCCTGGCGGCGCGCCCCGTCGGCCACCAGGAAGGGCAGCTGCCCTCCCCCGGCCAGGATGCCGATGCACTCCCGGGCCATGGCGGCTCCGGCTAGTCCTCGCTCTCCCCGCGGCCCGCGGGCACGATGCCCCGCTCGCTGGCGCGCACGAAGGCGGCCAGGCGCATGACCTCGGGCACCGCGGCGAACTCGGCCTCCACCTGGGCCAGGGCGGTCTGGCGCTCCAGGCCGGAGCGGAACAGGGTCTTGTAGGCCCGCTTGAGGGCCAGGATGGACTCCTTGGAGAACCCGGCCCGGGTCAGGCCCACCGAGTTCAGGCCGAACATGGCCACCCGCTCGCCCGAGGCCAGGCAGAAGGGCGGCACGTCCTGGGCCACGCCGCTGCGCGCGCCCACGAAGGCGAACTCGCCGATGCGGGCGAACTGGTGCACCCCGCTCATGCCGCCCACGATGGCCCGGTCGCCCACGATGACGTGCCCAGCCAGGCTGGCACCCAGGGACATGATCACCCCGTCGCCCAGGATGCAGTCGTGCGCCACGTGCACGTAGGCCATGTACAGACCGCCCGAGCCGATGCGGGTCTCGCCCCCGCCGTTCTCGGTGCCGCGGTGGATGGTGCAGAATTCGCGGAAGGTATTGCCCTCGCCCACGTTGAGCCAGGTCTCCTCGCCGTGGAACTTGAGGTCCTGCGGCTCGCCGCCCACGCAGGCGTAGGGGAACAGCCGGTTGTTGCCGCCCAGCCGGGTGTAGGCCCGGACCATGGCGTGCGCGCCCAGGGTGCAGCCGTCGCCGATGACGGTCTTCTCCTCGACCACGCAGAAGGGGCCGACGGTCACGCCCGCGCCGAGCTCAGCGCCCGGGTGGATGACCGCCGAAGGATGGATGCTGGACACTAGACGTCTCCCCGGTCGATGACCGCGGCGGTCAGGGTGGCCTCGCAGCAGACCTGCCCGTCCACCGTGGCCGTGCCGCTGATCTTGAGCAGTTGCAGCCGCTGGCGGAAGTCCTCCACCCGCAGCAGGAGCTGGTCGCCGGGCCGCACCGGCCGGCGGAAGCGGACCTTCTCCATGCCGGTGAACATGAACACCTTGCCCGCCAGGGACTCCTCGGTGCTCACGTCCAGGAGCAGGCCGCCGGCCTGGGCCAGGGCCTCCAGCTGGAGCACCCCGGGCATGATGGGCAGACCCGGGAAATGGCCCATGAAATACGGCTCCCCGATGGTCACGTTCTTGATGGCCTCCAGATAGACCCGGGGCTCGAAGCGCAGCACGCGGTCCACCAGGAGGAAGGGGTAGCGGTGGGGCAGGATCTCCATGATCCGCTCCACCCCGAACACGGCGTTCTGGTCAGCTTTCATGCGGGTCTCCCTTGGGCAAGAGCTCTCTGAGGGCGGCCAGTTCCCGCTCCAGGGTCGCCACCCGGCGGGCCAGTTCCGGGAGCTTGGGGGCCAGGGCCAGGTTGCGCAGGTACAAGCCCCGGTCCATGGCCGGGATGCCGCCCACCACCTTGCCGGCCGGGATGTCGCCGGGCACGCCCGCCTTGGGGCCGATGACCACCCCGTCGCCGATCTTCAGGTGCCCGGCCACGCCGACCTGGCCGGCCATGACCACCCGGCTGCCCACCTTGGTGGAGCCGGAGATGCCCACCTGGGCCACCAGCACGCTGTCGTCGCCCACCACCACGTTGTGGCCCACCTGGACCAGGTTGTCGATCTTGCAGCGGTTCCCGATGCGGGTGACGTCCAGGGCGGCGCGGTCGATGGCGGTGTTGGCCCCGATCTCCACGTCGTCCCCGACCTCCACCACCCCCACCTGGGGAATCTTCATGCGGCCGGCCTCGGCCGGGGCGAAGCCGAAGCCCTCGGAGCCCAGCACCGTGCCCGGCCCCACCAGGACCCGCGCCCCCAGCCGGGTGCCGGCCATGAGCGTGGCCCCGGGATGCAGAATGCAGCCCGCGCCCAGCGCACAGTCCTCGCCCACGGAGACGTGGGGAAAGAGCACGCAGCCCGGGCCGCT
>JAEXTU010000132.1 GCA_023453335.1 Pseudomonadota bacterium
GGCGGCCCGGCCGGACTTGCCGCCCAGGGCCCCGGGCAGGCGCTGCGGCGCCAGCTTGGGGGCCAGGGCCTCCATGGCCCGGGTGCGGGCGTCGGCCTCGGCCAGCAAAAAGGCCGGCTCGTCGGTGGCCAGGCCGGCGAACCCGCAGCGGGTGAGCACGCAGCCCACGGCCCGGGAGGAGAGCACCGTGGAGCGCTCGAACAGAGTGCGCTCGAAGCGGCAGTCCACCCACTCCACCCCATGCAGGTCCGCGGTGGTCAGGGAGGCGCAGGCCATCTGGCAGGCGGTGAAGCGCAGGGAGCGACCCGCGAACCCCAGCATGGCCGCGCCCCAGAAATTGCATTCAGCGAACTGGGTCGCCGCGGCCGAGAGGTAGGAAACCACCGCGGCCGAGAAATCGCAGCTCGCGATGGTGCAGTCCTCGAAGGCCACCCGCTCCAGGAGCGCGCCGGTGAACACGCAGTGCTCCAGGCGGCAGCGCACGAAGCGCACCCCGGCCAGGCGGGAGAAGGAGAGGTCCACCTCGGCCAGCTTGCAGTCAATGAAGGCGCACTCCTCCAGGTGGGCGTAGTCCAGGCGGCAGCGGGCCAGGGTGGCCTTCGTGAAGGTGTTCTTGCTGAGGGCCTTGCCCCGCCCCTGGGCGTCGCGCAGGCCGGAGCCGGTGACCTCGGCGCCCGGAGCCAGGGCCTCCAGGGCCGCGGTGCCCGGGGTCTGGGCCGGGGCGGCGTCCTCCTTGGCCATGCCCATGAGCTTCTTGAACTGGGCCAGGAGCCCGGCCGGCTCCTCGCTGGCCTCCTCGGGCGCGGCCTCGGCCGGTGGCCTGGGCGTGAAGGAGGGGGTGAACCCGCAGCGCTCCTGGCCGCGCACGTAGGTGGCCAGGGCCGCCGCGGCCTCGCTCCCGTCCAGCCGGGAGTCGGCCAGGCGGGCGCAGCGCTCGCTCTCGAAGCAGGCGCACAGGGAGACCAGCACGGCCAGGACCTCGGCGGCGCAGTCCTCGGGCAGCCCAGCCACGAAGCGGGCCAGCTCGGACCCGGGCAGGGCCAGGGCCAGGGCGGCCACCCGGGTGCGCAGGGCCGGCCGCTTGCCGGCCAAGAGCAGCAGGGCGTCCGCGGCCTGGGGCGCGGCCAGCCGCACCAGGGCGCGGGTGGCGGCCAGCTTCACCTCGTCGTCCGGGTGCCTGAGCAGGAGCCCGGCCGCCCCGGCCAGGCGGGGATTGCCCTTGGAGCCCATGTGCCCGGCCGCGTCCAGGATGAGCGCGGCGGTGGCCGGCCCCACGGCCTTGAGGTGCCGCATGAGCCGGTCGGCCAGCAGGTCCGAGCGCAGGCCACGGACCGTGCGGGCCATGAACGCGGCCTGCTCCTCGCTGAGCTGCATCTTGAGGATCTCTTCCAGCCACACCCCGAACTGGCCGCGCACCATCTCGCGCTGCACCGGCAGGGCCGGGGCGTCGCCCGCCGCAGGCAGCCGGTCCAGGAAGACCAGCACCTCCTCGGGGTCCTCGCGCAGGGCCTCGGCCAGGGTCTCGAAGGCCAGGGCCAGGGTGCGCGGGTCCACCCCGTGCGGGGACTGGAACAGGCGGTTGAAGAAGGCCAGGCGCAGGGACACCGGCAGGCCGCCCAGGAGCCCGGGCAGGGACTCGGCAGGCAGCACGCCCTTGCGCAGGGCCAGGTGGGCCAGGCTGCCGCCCAGGAAATCCAGGCCCAGCAGGTGCTCCAGGCAGTGGCGCTGCACGCCGTGGTCCCCGGAGGCGGCCATCAGCCGGGCCAGGCCGAAGGCCAGGGCGCTGGCCCCCCGGGAGTGCTCGGGCGAGCCCGGCTGGGCCTCGGCCACGAAGCGCACGCACTGGCCGGCCAGCTTCATGAGGTCCGCGCCGGAGATGCCGGCCGCGCCGGTCAACTCGCGCAACTTGCGCAAATAGAAGGCCAGGGGGGTGTAGGTGAACTCCATGGCCGGCCGGCCCAGCGGTCCAGAGGCCCGCTACACCGATTCCGCGGTGTAGTTGATGTTGGTGGAGGGCCGCAGGTAGGCGAAGACCTCGCGGGAGAGGTCCTCGGGCCGCACCGCCTTGACCACCTCCAGTTCCTCCTCGATGCCCATGTCCACCATGAGGGCCTCGTTCTTGGGCACCTCGGGGTGGTACATGAGCACCGTGGGCCGGGCCGCCTTCAGGGGGTTCACCGACACCACCATGCCCATCTGGCCGTTGGACAGCTCCACCACGGTGCCCGCGGGGTACACGCCCATGGCCTTGATGAAGGCGTTCAGGAAGCGGGGGTCCATGGCCGCGCGCTCGGCGTACAGGGCCTTGATGGCCTCGTGCGGGGTGAGCCGGGAGTCGGCCTTGGCGTTGAGCAGGTTGTCGAAGCGGTTGGCGATGAACACGATGCGGGACAGGGGGGAGATGGCGTCGCCCGCCAGGCCCTGGGGATAGCCCCGGCCGCTCATCTCCTCGTGGTGCTGCAGGATCACGGCCACGGCCTGGCGCGGGAAGCCCGGCATGTCCTGGGCCATGCGCGCGCCGATCTTGGGGTGCTCCTTGAGGTACTTCTCGGCCGCGGTGTTCATGGACGAGGCCTTGCCGCTCACCGCCTGGAGCGGGATGCGGCCCTTGCCCATGTCGTGGAACAGGGTGCCCATGCCCAGGACCTTGAGGCCCTCGGCCTTGAGCTTCAGGTCCTTGGCCAGCATCATGGAGAGCACGGTGACGTTGAGCGCGTGATAGTTCTTGCTCTCCTCGGTGGACTTGGAGCCCATGAGGTTGATCACCGTGTCGCGGTCCGAGAGGAAGGTGCTGACCAGGCCGTCCACCAGGGCGGAGGCGTCGTCCAGGGCCTCCACCGAGCGGCCCGAGACCCGGCGCAGGATGGTGGAGACCTGGTTCATGGTCTCCTCGTAGCGTTTCTCGCACTTGGCGAAGGTCTTGCGCCGCTCCTTGTTCTTCTCCACGGTCTCCCGGCGCAGGCCGAAGAGCTCGCGGGACACCGGGGTCTTCTCCCCGGGCTTGGCCGCGCCGCCTCCGGTTCCGCCGCCCTTGGCCTTGGGCGGGGCCAGGCCGGCGTCCTCCGGGGTCAGGGGCATGCGGTCGGACTTGTCCAGGATGCAGATGACCTGGGTGAGCCCGCTCTCCCGCACCTTGGCCACCTCGGCCGCATCCTTGAGCTTGAAGCGCCTGCCCTTGAACGGAGACTCGGCGTCCTCGCTGAAATCAAGGAACAGCCCGGGCACGAGCTGCTTCACGTGGATGGGGTAGCGGGTCTCGGACATGGTTGGTTGCTAAGCGTTTTCCTGTTCTCCTGGCTACTCCCGTCCTATCCCGGTGGAATCGTTTATGTCAACTTTTGCACGTGCGGACAGGGTTCCCCCCTTGCCAGGGCGGGCGTTGCAGCCTACATGGGCGTAAACCCGAGGGAGGACGCCATGTCCCAGGTGCGCATCGATCCCCAGGTTCACCTGCCCATGCCGGTGGTCCTGGTGGGAGCCATGGTGGAGGGCCGGGCCAATTTCATGCCCGCGGGCTGGGTGTGCCGGGCCAACTACCAGCCGCCCATGCTGGCGGTGGGTATCGGCCACGGCAAGTGGACCGCCAAGGGCATCCGGGAGGCCAAGGCCTTTTCCGTGAACCTGCCCGGCACGGCCATGGTGGAGGCCGTGGACTATTGCGGGATCGTCACCGGCCGCAAGGCCGACAAGGCCGCGGTGTTCGCGACCTTTCCCGGCGACCTGGGCGCGCCCCTCGTCGCCGACTGCCCCCTGGCCCTGGAGTGCGCGCTCAGGCAGGTGGTGGAGCTGCCCTCCAACTACCTCTTCCTGGGCGAGATCACCGGGGCCTGGGCCGAGGCAGGCGTGCTCACGAACGGCGTCCCCGACCCCGAGAAGCTCAATCCCCTGTTCCTCACCATGCCCGACAACACCTACTGGAAGCTCGGCCCGGCCCTGGCCAAGGCCTGGTCCTGCGGCAAGGCCGTGAAGGAGCGGCGGTAGGAGCGGCCCCCGCCCCTTGACCCCGCCGGGTTTCGGTTTCACACTGAATGACCATGACACGCCGCCTCACCCTCGCCCTGGCCCTCATCCTGGCCCTGGCCGTCCTGGCCGGCTGCGCGGGCCGGCGGCCGCTGCCGCCCACCGACGACGGCGACGTGCGGGACGTGCTGGAACTGCCGCAGAGCGCCTCAGCGTACCTCAATCCCCTGACCGCGGACCTGCCCCTGGTGCCGGACGAGGTCCAGGCCAAGGCCGCGGCGCGTTTCGCCAAGGCCTGGTTCGGGCCGTGGAACGCCACTGCCCCGCGCCACCCCAAGGACGACGCTCTGTGGGGCCTGCGGGCCTTCAGTTCCAACTCCACCTGGGGCTACAACCACCGCAAGGTTCCGGCTGCGGAACTGGAGGCCCTCAAGGCCAACGTGGACCCGGACACCTATCCCAACCTGGTGCACCCGGGCATCGCGGTGCGCGATTTGGACCTGCGGGTGCTGCCCACCGAGGAGCCGCTCTTTCAAGATTTCGCCAAGGCCGGCCAGGGCCTGCCCTTTGACCTGAACCAGAACACCAAGACCTGGGAGCAGACCCCGCTCCTGGTGGTGCACGCCTCGGCGGACCGGGCCTGGTACCTGGTGGAGACCCCCACCGCCGCGGGCTGGGTCCCCTCCCGCGACGTGGCCCTGTGCGACCCGGGCTTCATCCGCCTGTTCGCCACCCTGCGCCTGGCCGCGGTGGTCCGGGACCGCACCCCGGTGGCCGACCCCTACGGCCGGTTCCGGGTCCTGGCCCGGCTGGGCATGGTCCTGCCCCTCATCAACGTGGAGGGGGGCGACGCGGGAGGCCTGGACGTGCTGCTGGCCGACCGCGACCTGCACGGGTCCGCGGTGCCCCTCTTCACCCGCCTGGCCCCGGAGACCGCCCGGCCCCTGCCCCTGCCCCTGACCGCCCGGCAGGTGGCCGGCCTGGCCGACCAGCTGGTGGGCCAGCCCTACGGCTGGGGCGGGGTGTGGGGCGGCCGCGACTGCTCCTCCACCCTGCAGGACCTGTTCATCCCCTTCGGCCTGCTCCTGCCCCGCAACTCCGCGGCCCAGGGCAGGGCCGGCGCGGGCGAGGACCTGGCCGGCCTGGACGACGCGGCCAAGGAGGCGGCCATCGCCGCCCGCGGGGTGCCCTTCCTCTCCCTGCTGCACCGGCCCGGGCACATCCTGCTCTATCTTGGGCAGCGCGACGGTCGGGCCGTGGCCCTGCACACGGTGTGGGGCGTGCGCACCACCGACTTCTCCGGCCCCACCCCGGGCCGCAAGGTCATCGGCCGCACGGTGATCACCACCCTGGTCCCCGGCCGGGAACTGGCCCGCTTCGACCCCGAGGGCAGCCTGCTCCGGGGCGTGGACCGCCTGACCCTGCCCCTGGCCCCGGTACGTTGATTTTTGACCGCCACCCCGCCCGTGCCTCGCTCGGGCGTTGAATTGAGGCGTACATCTTGCTACAAAGAGATGGCAGGCAGGAAATGCCGGCCTGCCGCGCGCCGGCTCGGGCGCGCCGGGCGGAGCGCCGGAAACCGGCCCCGCCCCGCAGGGGCCGCAGCGCCGGCTCCCTGCAGTCGGTACAAGGGAGGTCGCATGGACGCGCGTAAGCTGGAACGGCAGATGGAGAAGTACACCCTGCGCGGGCACAGCCTGTTCGGCATCCGCAACAAGAACGAAGTGCGGGTGATCGCCCAGATGGAGCGCATCCTCCAGGAACATCCCGATTTCAACCCCGAGCCCCTGGACTTCGAGGACATCTTCGCCCTGGCCCTGAACAAGCTGCCCGCCCGCTACGTGCAGCACGGCTCCATCGTGCTGGGCGAGCCGGTGCGCGACGCGGACGTGGCCGACGCGGTACGCTACGCCATCTCCGTGGTGCGCGACAACCCGAGCTACAATAAGAGATGATCCGGCCGTGCGCGACTTCGCCGAGCTCACCGAGCGCGTGCTGCGCGGACTGGGCAAGGCCTATGCGGCCTCGGCCCAGGTCCTCAACGCACCCGGCCGCTCGGTGGCGGTGAAGATCGACCATCTCTACTACCTTGCCTTGTGGCCGGCCTTTGCCGAGCGCATCGGCCGCTACGCTGGCATCCTGCCCCGCGCCGTGGAGCAGACCCTGGTCCACTCCGGCAACCTGATCAGCGCCGGCCCCGACCGGCGCGTGGCCCTGCCCCTGCGCCTGTCCTGGCCGGGCGGTGCGGCCGCGGTGAACGCCGCCTTCCTGCTGGCCCCCTTCGTGGAGCGCGGCCTGGCCCTGTACGGCGGCGCGGCCGACCCCCTGCCCGTGTCGCCCCTGCGCATCAGCCGCGCCGACCAGGCCGTGGTGCTGGACTTCTTCGCCGGCAAGACCCCGCCCCTTGACGCGGCCTTCACCGCCGCCTAAGCCTGTCCCCCATGAAGCCCCTTTTCGCGAGCCTGCTCCTTTGCGCCCTGTTGGCGGCCCTGGCCCCGGCCTGCCTTGCCGCGGACCAGGCCGCGGCCAACGCCACCGCCCCGGCCCCGGCCGCGGTGAACAGCACCGCCCGCTCCGGCAAGGCCACCCCGGTGGCCGTGGAGCACCTGGGCGCGGACCAACTGGGCCAGCGCCTGGCCCTGGAGCTCAAGGAGCGGATGGGCGCTTCGCCCCTCTTCATCCTCACCCCTGCCGACACCCCCAAGATCAAGGGCGGCGTGCGCACCACGGAGGAGTTCCCAGGCCGGCCCGGCCTGGGCGCTGCCGTGAGCGTGACCTGGGTGTATTCCGGCGGCGCGGGATTGCTCGGCCACTATCTCGACGGGATGGTGGCGGTCACCGACGCCGCCGGCGTTGCGGCCCTGGTCCCGGCCATCGCCGGCCGGACCGACGAGGTGGCCGGCAGCTACGCCTACCTGTTCGGCAAGTAGCCGCCACCTGATTTCCTTTGACAGCCGCGGCTCCCCGCTCCTAGTATCCCCGGACGCTCCCGTCCGGCGACCTGGGGCCGGGCCGGCCGCGCACCCCATCCGAGGAGTCCGCCATGGAACAGTTTCCCCGCGTGAAACGGCTGCCGCCTTACGTGTTCGCGGTGGTCAACGAACTCAAGATGAAGATGCGCCACCAGGGCGTGGACATCGTGGACATGGGCATGGGCAACCCCGACCTGCCCACCCCCCAGCACATCGTGGACAAGATGTGCGAGGCCGCCCAGAAGGCGGTGAACCACCGCTACAGCGCCTCCCGGGGCCTGCCCAACCTTCGCAAGGCCATCAGCGACTGGTACGGCCGCCGCTACGACGTCTCCATCGACCCCGACACCGAGGCGGTGGTCACCATGGGCGCCAAGGAAGGCCTCTCCCACCTAGCCATGGTCATGCTCTCCCCCGGCGACGTGGTGTTCGCGCCGGACCCGACCTACCCCATCCATCCCTACGCGGCCATCATCGCCGGCGCGGACGTGCGGCGCATTCCCATCGGGCCTGGCCGCAACTTCATCGAAGACCTGCAGCTGGCCATGCGCCAGACCTGGCCCCAGCCCAAGCTGCTGGTCATCTCCTACCCGCACAACCCCACCACCGAGGGGGTGGACCTGGACTTCTTCCGGACCATCGTGGACTTCGCCAAGGAACACAAGATGTTCGTGGTGCACGACCTGGCCTACGCCGACCTGGTGTTCGACGGCTACAAGGCCCCCAGCTTCCTCCAGGTGCCCGGGGCCAAGGACGTGGGCGTGGAGTTCTTCTCCCTGTCCAAGAGCTATTCCATGGCCGGCTGGCGGGTGGGCTTCTGCGTGGGCAACCGGGACATGGTCTATGCGCTCACCCGGATCAAGAGCTACCTGGACTACGGCATCTTCCAGCCCATCCAGATCGCGGCCATCGTGGCCCTGAACGGGCCGCAGGAGCCGGTCTCGGAGATCGTGGAGACCTACCGCCAGCGCCGCGACGCGCTCATCACCGGCCTGCACCGCATCGGCTGGAACGTGCCCTCGCCCAAGGCCACCATGTTCGTGTGGGCGGAGATCCCCGAGCCCTTCAAGAAGCTGGGCTCGGTGGAGTTCTCCAAGCTCATGCTCAAGGAGGCGGGCGTGGCGGTGTCCCCGGGCATCGGCTTCGGGTCCTACGGCGACGACCACGTGCGCTTCGCCCTCATCGAAAACCCGCACCGCATCAACCAGGCCATCCGCAACATGAAGAAGTTCATCTCCGGGGGCGGGGCATGCTAGGCAAGCCCCTCAACGTAGGGCTTGCCGGCTTCGGGACCGTGGGTTCCGGCCTGGCCGAGGTGCTGCGCGACAACGCCGAGTGGGTGGCGCGCCGCCTGGGCCGGCCGGTGCGGCTCGCGGCCGTGGCCGAACGCGACCCGGGCAAGCGGCCGGCCATCGAGGCCTTCGGCGCGGCCTTCGTGGACGACTGGCGCAAGCTGGTGGACGATCCCGCCATCGAGGTGGTGGTGGAGCTCATCGGAGGCACCGGGGTGGCGAGGGAGTGCCTGCGCACCGCCCTGGAAAAGGGCAAGCACGTGGTCACCGCCAACAAGGCGCTCCTGGCCGAGCACGGGGCCGAGCTCTTCCCCCTGGCCGCCAAGATGGGCCTGCACCTGGGCTACGAGGCCTCGGTGGCCGGCGGCATCCCCCTGGTGCAGACCTTCAAGGGCGCGCTGTCCGCCAACCGGACCCTCAAGCTCATCGGCATCCTGAACGGCACCGCCAACTTCATCCTCACCGAGATGAGCCAGCGGGGCATGGACTTCGCGGACGCCCTCAAGATGGCCCAGGAAAAGGGGTTCGCCGAGGCCGACCCCACCCTGGACATCGAGGGCATGGACACCGCGCACAAACTGGTGCTCCTCATCCGCCTGGCCTTCGGCAAGGACTACCCCCTGGCCAGCCTCCCGGTCACCGGCATCACCGTGGTCACCCCCATGGACATCGCCTTTGCCCGGGAGTTCGGCTTCGGCATCAAGCTCCTGGCCCAGGCCCGGGAGGTGGACGGCTGCATCGAGGCCGGGGTCTACCCCGCCCTGGTGCCGGACCACTACCTGCTGGCCCAGGTGGCGGGCTCGCTCAACGCGGTGCGCCTGGAAGGCAACGCCGGCCCCATCATGCTCTACGGGCACGGGGCCGGGGCCCGGCCCACCGGCAGCGCGGTGCTGGCCGACATCGTGCACTGCGGCCGCGGCTACGCCCCGGACAACACCGGGTTCACCACCGAGCCCCTGCCCCCGGCCTGCATCCTGGACCTGGACGAGGCGGTGTCCCTGCACTACCTGCGCTTCATGGTCCCGGACCGGCCCGGGGTGCTGCGCGACCTGGGCGGGGTCATGGCCGACCACGACATCTCCATCGCCCAGGTGATCCAGAAGGGCGAGGATGTGGGCGCGGGGGTGCCCATCGTGCTGCTCACCCACGAGGCCAAGGCCGGCCAGGTGCACGCGGCCATGCGCCAGGTGGACGCCCTGGGCCTGGTCAAGAGCCGTACCATGCACTATCGCATCCTGTAGCAGCCATTCGCTGGGTAACGAGAGGGCGGCCCCGCGGGGCCGCCCTTTTTTTCTGCCCCGCATCCGGACCTACCCTTGGCAAACACCGCGCCTTCGCGTTAGAACCACTGCCGGTCCCAATCCTCGCAGCCCCGGGGGTGGTCATGACGCTTTCCCGGCTCTGGCTCAAAGCCGTGGCCCTGATCCTGTGCATAGTCGCCCTGTGCGCCCTGGCCATCGCCGTGGCGGTCATCCCGCTGGTGCAACGCAGCACCACCGCCCAGGAGGAGAAGTACGCCGTCTCCATCCTGGACCAGGTCTCCAACCTGGTGGAGGCCAAGCACCAGGAGATCGAGTCCTACCGCACCCTGGCCCGAGACGCCCGCAAGCGGGAGCTCAAGGACATCACCAGCGTGCTGGCCGGTTACCTGGACTCCGAGCGCAGTTCGGCCTCGGACAGCCCCGGAT
>JAEXTU010000198.1 GCA_023453335.1 Pseudomonadota bacterium
CACGTCGCGCAGGCAGCGGGTCGAGCCGGTGGGGCTGTCCGGGTGGCACTTGGAGCAGACCTCGTCGCCCTGGCCGGTCAGGTAGTTGGCGTGGAACCCGTGCATGGCCGCGGGCAGGTTCAGGAGCTCCTTCTTGCCCTCGGCGTTCAGCAGCGGATCGGGGTGGCAGCTCTGGCAGAGGACCGGCTTGCCCGCCGCGGCCCGGGCCGAGAGGTCGGTGCGGTTGCGCTTGTCGTGGGCGGCCAGGATGCCCTGGGCCGCGGTCCGGCCAATGCCCGAGGTCCCGTTCTTGCGCCACTCCCCGCCGTGGCAGGTCTTGCAGCCCATCTCCGCACCCACCGGCAGCACCGCCGCGGTGCGGGCCAGGACCTGGCCCGAGGCCTTGTCCGTGGCCGTGACCTCGAAGAGCGGATAGGGGTTCACCGTGCCCAGGTCCGAGTATGGCACCACCGGGATGCCGGCGGCCGCGAACTGGCCGGACTTGGCGTTCCAGGCCAGGGACCCGGTCAGGCCCTTGCCCGCGGCCGAGACGTTGGCCGGCAGCTCCTTGCCAACGAGGGAGGGGGCGTACTTCCAGAAGTCCACGTGGGCGGACGGGTTGCGCATGTCCTGCGGCGCGGCGTAGGCGATCTCCACCCCCTCGGACACGATCTCGGGCGCCTCCCCGCGGCGCACCAGCACCGCGCCCAGGGCGCTGCCCGGGGGCAGGAAGGAGAAGAACCCGTCCGCGTCGGTGATGCACTTCATGCCCAGGGTGCACCAGGCCAGCAGGGTGTACTCGTCCTTGGCCGGGTCAAAGGGCGGCACCTGGTGCTGCAGGGGGGCGATGTCCACGACCTGGTGCTGGTCGGGCTGCTTCCCGGCCAGGCCGGTCACGATGAATTCGGCCAGGGCTGCGCGCTCCTCCGGGGTGCCCAGGAAGGGCGGCATGTAGCCGAAGACCCGGCCCTGGCCGGTCAGGTAGGCCTCCATGCCGACGGTCCGCACCCGCTCCACCAGGGGAAGGACGTCGTGCATGGGTCCGCCCACGCTGTGGCAGGACAGACACTGGGACATGAACAGCTCCCGTCCGGCGGCCAGCCGGTTCTCCGGGGTGACGGCCTTGTTCTCGATCCACTTGGCCGTGGCCAGGTAGCTGCCCTGGCCCAGGGCCTTGGCCTCGGCCACGGTGGCGCCGTTGGAATAGGCATGGCCGTAGATCACGAAGGGCCGGCGGCAGGACTCCCGGATGAACTCGAAGGAGCCGAAGTGGGCCAGGCCCAGGAGCAGGAGCAGCACGGCCAGGCCCAGGCGCACCGGCTGGGGCATGCGCAGGGCCATGAGCAGGCCGCCGGCCAGCAGCACCGGCACCAGGTTCAGGATGGCCTCCACGTAGGGGGCCATCTCCGGGTTGCCGCCGGCCACCATGGCCCGCTGGGCCGCGGGCAGGGCCGCCAGGTACCAGTACCCGGACGGGACCAGGAGCAGCAGGGGCACGATGGTCCACAGGGCGCAGAAGCGGCCCATGGCGTCGCGCACCTCGGGGTCCTTCTCCCGGGTGGCACTCAGGAACCCGAACAGGCCGGCCACCCCGAAGGCGATGAAGGTGCGGAACACCACCTGGGGCCAGAAGGAGGGGTTGAAGAACCCGTCCCAGAAGTCGCCGGTGGCCAGCCAGTCGCCCGGGGTGAGCATCATGCCGATGATGCCGGTGATGATGAAGAGCGAGAGCCAGCCGAAGGCGAAATAGAGCCAGCCCACGGTCTGGTGGGTGCGGGGCTCCATGCTGCGGAAGGTGTAGTAGTAGACCAAAAGCGTCACGATCTCGCCCAAGAAGAACACCCACTCCGTGGCCCAGCCGAAGGCGAAGTTGTGGATCAGGGTGAGGGTCGCGGCGGGCGAGAGCACGGCGATGACGAACCAGATGGCCACCCCGGTCAGGCTGCCGAAGACCATGGAGAGGAGCAGGAAGAACAGGGTGTGCTTGCGCACGTGCTCCAGCAGGGCCGGGGAGTTGCGCGTGCGGGCCAGGCGCTCGGCCAGCACCAGGTAGAGGCCGCCGCCCACTGCGAACTGAGCCACGTACACGTGGACCACGGCGATGAGGGCGATGATCAGGCCGCCGCCCGCGAAGAGGTTCTGCAAGGTGGGGTATTGCATGGCTACGCCTCCTCGTGGGCCTGGCCAGAGGATGAAGACGAGGCCTTGGCCGCCTGGCGCAGCACCCAGGCCAGCACGCCGATCCCGATGACCAGGGTGACCAGGAACAGGACCAGGGGGCTGTACTGGGTGCGGACCGGCAGGTCGGCCGGGAAGAAATAGGGCGCCAGGTAGCCGATGCGCACCAGCTCGCGCACGCAGGCCATGAGCACCACCGTGACCAGCAGGGAGGCCACCGTGGCCCAGACCCGGGCCCGGAACCCGAAGTACAGAGCCACCGCCGCGGCGGCCATGGCCAGGGCGAACACCCCGGTGGACAAGCCGTGCCCGCCCAGGATCCGCGCAGCCACGTCGTTGGGCAGGCTCAGCAGGAACCAGGAGCCCACCAGGCCCTGCAGCAGGGTGAACCCGGCAAAGACCTTCATGCCCTGGGCGATGCGGCCGGCGGCGTAGTCCGGGTCCGCGCCGCGCCCGGCCTTGATCTTCCACAGCACGGCCTGGGCCAGGCCGCCCACGGCCAGGGCCGCGGTGATGAAGTGGAACCAGCGCGGGAACAGGGTGGGCTCGCCCAGGTTGAGCAGCGTGCCTCCGGGTTCGGCGAAGTACATGAGCCAGCGCGTGGGGGTGAGCATCAGGGTGAAGTTGTTCACGAAGATGAAGGAGATCAGGAAGAGCACCGCCACCAGGAAGGCCAGGACCAGGCTGCGTCCGCCCCGGCCAAGCGGCCCGAAGCGGAAGTCCCAGAGGTAGCCGCCGTAGTAGGCGATGATGACCAGGCCGATGACCGAGAACCACCAGAAGGCCATCATCACGTCGGAGATGTAGAAGAAGTGGCCGTAGAGCACCTGCATGAAGAGCAGCGGGGCCACCCCGGCGTTCACCGTGAGGGCGGTGCTGGTGGGCATGAGCTTGGCGATGGCGTGCAGGCCCGGGGAGTCGTCCCGGCCCCAGAGGGTCTGGGCCAGGCTGAGCATGGCCGTGCCGAAGAAGGCGTTCATGAGCAGGATGTGGACCACGAAGGTGGCCAGCATCAGGGTCTCGGGAATGGCCCAGTGCACCGGAATGGGATCCGGCACCGGGATGAGCGATGCGGGCTGCATGGCTTCCCCCTTTGCAGGTTGCTCCGTCTCCGCCGTGGACGGTTTTTGGGAAACCCCTTCTACCATACAGGGGAAAGATGACAAGTGACTCCCTCTACTTGCCTTTCGTGCACAAAGCGCTACATTCGCGGCGGGTAAGAACGCATGGACAAGATACACCTTCTCCTGTTGGACGTGGGCAACACCAACACCAAGGTCGGGCTGGCCGGGCCGGTTCCGGCGGGTTTCGCCGGACCGGTGCGGGACGGCCGCGGCCTGCTGGGGAGCTACTCCCTGCCCACCGACCCGGCCAGCACCGCGGACAGCCTGGGCCTGGACCTGCTGGCCCTGGCCCGGCACGCCGGGCTGAAGCCCGGCCAGGTGGAGGCCGCGGTGGTGTCCTCCGTGGCCCCCTCCCAGGACGGCAAGGTGCGGGAGGCCGCCCGCCGCTTCTTCGGGTGCGCGGCCCGCTTCGTGCCCAGGGACCTGCCCCTGCCCCTGGAGAACCGCTACGCCCGGCCCCAGGAAGTGGGCGCGGACCGGCTGGTCACCGCCTTTGCCGCGCGCCGGCTGGTGCCCGCGGGCGACCTCATCGTCATCGACTTCGGCACCGCCACCACCTTCGACGTGGTCTCGGGCAACGCCTATCTGGGGGGGCTCATCGGGCCGGGGGTGCTCTCCTCGGCCCGGGCCCTGGCGACCAACACCGCCAAGCTGCCCCAGATCAGCCTGGAGGTGGAGGGTCCGGACATCCAGGTGGGCCGCAGCACCTCCATGAGCCTGAACCAGGGGCTGGTGCACGGGTTCGCGGCCATGGCCGAGGGCCTGGTGGCCCGGCTGGCCAGAACCCTGGACGGCCCGGCCACGGTTCTGGCCACCGGCGGTTTCGCCCCGGCCCTGGCCCGGGTCACGGACTGCTTTGACCGGGTGGAGCCCGACCTCTTGCTCAACGGACTCGTGCTGGCCTATGGCCGGCAGGGATGATATCTGGTACGAGCACATGCGGACGCTTGCGCGTCCCTGACCTCCGTCAACACCTGCGCGGCTAGGCCGCGACGAAAACGCCAACCAAGGAGCCGGTCATGAGCACCATCGTATCGGTATGGGCCAGGGAGATCCTGGATTCGCGCGGCAATCCCACGGTGGAAGTGGAAGTCACCCTGGACACCGGGCACACCGGCCGGGCCGCGGTGCCCTCGGGTGCGTCCACGGGCAGCCGGGAGGCCCTGGAGAAACGCGACGGCGAGTCGCGCTACCTGGGCAAGGGCGTGCTGGGCGCGGTGGACGCGGTGCGCGAGGAGATCGCCGGCGAGGTGGTGGGCATGGACTCCCTGCGCCAGGCCGCGCTGGACGACGCGCTCATCGAGCTGGACGGCACCGAGAACAAGGCCCGCCTGGGGGCCAACGCCATGCTCGGCGTGTCCATGGCCACCGCCCGGGCCGCGGCCAAGTTCCTGGGCATCCCGCTCTACAACTACATCGGCGGCATCAACGCCAAGGTGCTGCCGGTGCCGCTCATGAACATCATCAACGGCGGGGCGCACGCGCCCAACAACCTGGACATCCAGGAGTTCATGATCGTGCCCCTGGCCGCGGACACCTTTGCCGAGGCCCTGCGCATGGGTGCCGAGACCTTCCACCACCTCAAGAAGATCCTGGCCAAGGACGGCCACGTGACCAGCGTGGGCGACGAGGGCGGGTTCGCCCCCAACCTGAAGAGCCACAAGGACGCCTTCGAGTACATTATCAAGGCCATCGAGGCCGCGGGCTACCGGCCCGGCCCGGACATCGCCCTGGCCATCGACGCCGCGGCCAGCGAGTTCTACAAGAACGGCAAGTACGAGCTGGCCGGGGAGAAGAAGAAGCTCTCCTCGGCGCAGATGGTCGACTACCTGGGCGACTTCGTGCGCAACTACCCGCTCATCAGCATCGAGGACGGCCTGGCGGAGGGCGACTGGGAGGGCTGGAGCCAACTCACCGCCACCATGGGCGAGCGCATCCAGATCGTGGGCGACGACATCTTCGTGACCAACCCGGAGATCCTGGCCCGGGGCATCGAGGAGGGCTGCGCCAACTCCATCCTGGTGAAGCTCAACCAGATCGGCACCCTGACCGAGACCCTGGACACCATCGAGATGGCCAAGAGCGCGGCCTACACCACGGTCATCTCCCACCGCTCGGGCGAGACCGAGGACAGCTTCATCGCCGACCTGGCGGTGGCGGTGAACGCCGGCCAGATCAAGACCGGCAGCCTCTGCCGCTCGGACCGCCTGGCCAAGTACAACCAGCTCCTGCGCATCGAGGAAAACCTGGAGGACTCGGGCATCTACTTCGGCCCCATCATGGCCGAGCAGTTCTTCGAGCCCGAGGGCGAGGACGAGTAGCGTTTGACGGCCGCAGGGCCGCAGGCTAACCAAGGCGCGGGGACTTCGGTTCCCGCGCTTTTTTCATTCCAACCCAGGAGCGCCCCATGACCCTGATCCTCGACGGCAAGGCCACGGCCGCGGCCATCCGCAGCGAACTGGCGGCCCAGGTGGCGGAACTTGCGGCCAGGCACGGCCGGCCCCCGGGCCTGGCGGTGATCCTGGTGGGCGAGGACCCGGCCTCCCAGGTCTACGTGCGCATGAAGGAAAAGGGCTGCGCCGAGGCGGGCATAACCTCCTTCTCCCACCGCCCGGCCGCGGACATCTCCCAGGACGCGCTCCTGGACCTCATCCGCAGCCTGAACGCCGACCCCGCAGTGGACGGCATCCTGCTCCAACTGCCCCTGCCCAAGGGCCTGGACTCCCAGGCCTGCCTGGACCTCATCGCCCCGGGCAAGGACGTGGACGGGTTCCACCCCATGAACATGGGCAAGCTGGCCCTGGGCCTGCCCGGGTACCGGCCCTGCACCCCGGCCGGGGTCATCGAGCTGCTCAAGCGCCACCACATCACCACCGCGGGCAAGAAGGCCGTGGTGCTCGGCCGCTCCAACATCGTGGGCAAGCCCATGGCCCTCATGTTTCTGGAATACGGCGACTTCGGCAACGCCACCACCACGGTCATCCACTCCCGCTCGCCCAAGGCGGACCAGGAGGCGGCCTGCAAGGAGGCCGACATCCTGGTGGCCGCAGTGGGCCGGCCGCGCTACGTGCCCGGGGACTGGATCAAGGAGGGCGCGGTGGTCGTGGACGTGGGCATCCACCGCCTGGACGACGGCACGCTCTGCGGGGACTGCGACTACCAGGCCATGCTGGGCAAGGCCGCAGCCATCACCCCGGTCCCCGGCGGGGTGGGCCCCATGACCATCGCCATGCTGCTCAGCAACACCGTGCAGGCGTACCGCGACCACGTGGGGGCGTAAAAGGTTTCCCTCCGGGGGCTCAAGGGCCGACGGCCCTTGAG
>JAEXTU010000200.1 GCA_023453335.1 Pseudomonadota bacterium
GCCCCGGGCCTGCGTGGAGCTGTCCATGCGCGGCACGCCCCGCGACCCGGACGGCATGCGCCGGGAGTTCCTGGCCATCTCCCGGGAGTGCGGGGTGGACATCGCCTTCCAGAAGGACGACCTGTTCCGCCGCAACCGCCGGCTCATTGCCCTGGACATGGACTCCACCCTCATCCGCGGCGAGGGCATCGACGAGCTGGCCCGGGAGGCGGGCAAGGGCGAGGAGGTGGCCCGGGTCACCGAGGCGGCCATGCGCGGGGAGCTGGACTTCAAGGAGAGCCTGGCCCGCCGGGTGGCCTGTCTGGCCGGCCTGGACCAGGCGGCCCTGGAGCGGGTGGCGGCCCGGCTGCCGCTCACCGAGGGGGCGGAGCGGCTCATCACCACGCTCAAGCGCATCGGCTACACCGTGGCCGTGCTCTCGGGCGGGTTCACCTTTTTCGGGGACAAGCTGCGCCAGAAGCTGGGCATCGACTACCTGCACGCCAACGAGCTGGAGATCAAGGACGGCAAGCTCACCGGCAAGGTCAAGGGCGAGATCGTGGACGGGGCCAAGAAGGCCGCGCTGCTCAAGGACATCGCCACCCAGCTGGGCATCGACCTCAAGCAGGCCGTGGCCGTGGGCGACGGGGCCAACGACCTGCCCATGCTCTCCAGCGCCGGCCTGGGGATCGCCTTCCACGCCAAGCCCGTGGTCCGCGAAGGCGCGGGCCAGTCCATCTCCAGCCTGGGCCTGGACGGCATCCTCTACCTGCTCGGCCTGCGGGACCGCGACGCGCTGGGGGAGTAGGGCATGTCCGCGACCCGGGACGTAGAGGCGGCCCGGGCCGCGTTCCCGCGCGGGCTCATGCAGCCCGGGGGGTACTGCTTCACCGGGGATTCCCTGCTGCTGGCCGGGTTTCCGGCCCCGGGCAGGGCCCGCCGGGTCCTGGACCTGGGCGCGGGCTGCGGGGTGGTGGGGTTCGCCTTCCTGCTGGCGCACCCGGACTGCGCCGCCTCCCTGACCGCCCTGGACATCTCCGCCGAGATGGTGGCCGCCAGCCAGGAGAATGCCCGGCGACTCGGCTTTGCCGACCGCTTTTCCGTGATCGAGGCCGACGTTGCGAACCTGCCTGATCTGTCCGGTCTGCAGGCAGGCTCCAGCGACCTCTGTCTCCTGAATCCCCCGTACCGCGTGGCGGGCACGGGCCGTCGTTCCCCCCATCCCGGCCGGGCCACGGCCCGGGAAGAGGGCACCGCAACCCTGGCCGACTTCCTGGCCGCGGCCTCCCGCCTGCTCGCGCCCAAGGGCCGCCTGGCCCTGTGCCTCCCCCCGGTCCGCCTGCCCGAACTCTTCGCCAGCCTCACCGCCTGCGGCCTGGAGCCCAAGCGCCTCCAGCACGTCCACCCCAAGTCCGAAGCCCCCTGCCGCCTCTGCCTGGTGGAGGCGTTCAAGGGCGGCAAGCCGGGGTTGGCGGTGGAACCGGCGCGGGTCTACGGCTGAAACGGCCGGCCCCTCACATCGATGGGGATTCCAAAGGGCCGCCGGCCCGTTGGCCCCCGGAGGGAATCCCCTTCTACAGCCGCAGCAGCCCGGCCAGGACCTCCAGCCCCCGGCGCAGGTCGGCCCGGGTGGCGGAGCCCAGGAGGGAGACGCGGACTCCCTGGCCTGTCTGGGCCTGGCCCACGGCGAAGTGCTCCAGGTGGGCCACGATGACGCCGCGGCTGGCGGCCTCGGCCGAGAACTCCACCGCGCGCCAGCCCTTGGGCAGGGGGAGCCAGGCGAAGTAGCCGGTGTCCTGGCCGCGGTAGTTCTCCCGGCCCAGCACCTCGGCGCATATCTCGTTTCTCGCCCGGGCCTCGGCGCGGTTGGCGGCTATGGCCCGCTCGGCCGTGCCGTCGGTGACCCATTGGGAGGCCACCTCGGCCATGAGCCCGGCCGCCTTCCAGGCGGTCCACTCGATGGCCGACTCCAGGGCGCGCACGTCCTCCCGGGGGGCGCAGAGGAAGGCCACGCGCAGGCCGTCGCACAGGACCTTGGAGGTGGCGGCCAGGAAGTAGCCCAACTCCGGGGCCAGGGAGCACAGCGGCGGCAGGCCGCTGTCCACGGCCAGGGCGTACACGTCGTCCTCGATGATCCGCACCCCGTGCTTGCGGCAGACCCCGGCCAGCTCGTGCCGCCGGTACTCGGGCATGCGCGCGGCCGTGGGGTTCTGGCAGGTGGGCATGAGGTAGAGCCCGCGCACCGGCTCGCGGCGGCAGGCCGCGTCCAGGGCCGCGGGGTCCAGGCCGGACTCGTCCAGGGGGATGGGAACCAGGTGCAGGCGCAGGCGCTTGGCCAGGGGCCGGACCATGGGATAGGTCAGGCACTCCACGGCCAGGCGGTCGCCCGGACCGAACAGCCCGGCCAGCAGCACGGTGAGCGCGTGCTGCACCCCGGCGGTGACCAGCACTTGGTCCGGGTCCGCGACATGGCCGTGCCGTTTGGCCCAGGCCGCGCCGGCGCGGCGGTGCCGGGGCAGGCCCCTGGCCTCGTGCCGGCTGAGCAGCCGGTGCAGGTCCGGGCTGTGCGCGAGCTTGGCCAGGGTGCGGGCCAGGTCCGGTCCCAGGTTGTGGTGCGCCGCGGCCAGGCCCAAATCCACCACCCCGCTGCTGTCCCCGCGCAGGTCCGCGAACCCCTCCTCGGCCTGGGTGACGAAGGTGCCCCGGCCCTGCTCGCCGTGCACCAGGCCGCGGCGGGCGGCCTCGGCATAGCCGCGGGTCACGGTGCCCACGGTCACGCCCATGGCCCGGGCTAGGTCGCGGTGGGTGGGCAGGGGGTCGCCGGGCCGGAGCTGGCCGGCCGCGATGGCGGACTCGATGGCGTCGGCCAGGGCCAGGTACTTGGGCGCGGCCACGGGGTCGGGCAGGGGGAAGGGCAGTGTCATGGTGACAATTGATAGTTTGACCAAAAAATTGTGTCAAATGTAATCCTGGGGGGAAACCCGGTGCGAATTCGCAAGGAGACCCCCATGCCCGCGCAACTGCTGCCCCTGGCCCTGTTCTGCTTCACCATGACCGTGACCCCCGGCCCCAACAACCTGCTGCTCACGGCCACCGGGGCCAACTACGGGTACCGGCGCTGCCTGCCCCACATCCTGGGCGCGCTGGTGAGCATCCCGGTCATGGCGGTGGTGGTGGGGGCCGGGCTGGGCCAGGTGTTCCAGCGGTATCCGGCCGCCCATACGGCCTTGGACCTGGTGGGCTCGGCCTACCTGCTGTGGCTCGCCTGGAAGGTGACGAGGTTCGACGGCAACGTGGACCAGGCGGGCGGGGCCAGGCCCCTGAGCTTCGGTCAAGCCGCCCTGTTCCAGTGGCTGAACCCCAAGTGCTGGATGATGTACCTGGGCGCGGTGAGCTTGTTTACCAGCGGGACCCTGCCCGAGGTCCTGGCCATGGCCGGGCTGTTCACGGCCATGGTGCCGCCCTGCTTCTCGTGCTGGGCCCTGCTGGGCGCGGCGGTGGGCCGCTTCCTGCACACCCCGGCCCGGGTGCGGGCCTTCAACTGGGCCCTGGCCCTCACCCTCCTGGCCACCCTGGTCCTGGCCCACGTGCCGAGCGCCGCGGCGCGGTAGAGGGCTTGTTCCGGCGTGGGGGGCATGAAGGCAGGGCGGTTCGCGAACCGCCCCTACCAAGAGAGGATTGCCG